>JAENWQ010000038.1 GCA_016649855.1 Actinomycetota bacterium
CGCTGGGAGATGCGGACGAGGTTGTTCCTGAGGACGTCAGAGTTCATCTGGCAGGAGGGCCACACCGCCCACGCGACCGCCGTTGAGGCCAAAGAGGAGGTCGCCCGGATGCTCGATGTCTACCGGGAGGTGGCCGAGGACGTGCTGGCCATCCCCGTCCTCACGGGGCGAAAGACCCCCTCCGAAACGTTTCCGGGGGCCGTCTACACGCTGGCGATCGAGGGCCTGATGCGAGACGGCAAGGCGCTGCAGTCGGGCACGTCACACTTCCTCGGGCAGAACTTCTCGAAGGTCTACGACTGTCAGTTCCTCAACAAAGACGGGGAGCAGGAGTACGCGTGGGGCACTTCGTGGGGTTTCTCGACCCGGATGGTGGGCGGGACGATCATGGCGCACGGGGACGACCGGGGCCTCAAGCTCCCGCCTGCCGTGGCGCCGGTCCAGGTCGTCGTGGTTCCGATCTACAAGAACGACGACGAGCGGGCCAAGGTGCTCGAAGTTGCCGCCAAGATCAAGACCGCCCTCGCCGGCAACCTCATCAGGGTCAAGGTCGACGACCGGGATCAGCACCGCCCCGGGTACAAGTTCTCGGAGTGGGAGCTCAAAGGGGTGCCGCTCCGGATCGAGGTTGGTCCCAGGGATGTCGACTCGGATCAAGTGGTCATCGCGAGCAGGTTCAACGGCGAGAAGGAGTCCCGCTCGACCTCCGAAGCGATCGCGAGCATCGCCGGTCTCCTCGATCAGATGCAGAAGGATCTCTACCAAGATGCGCTCACCTTCCGCGAGGCCAATACCCATGAGATCGAGAACTACGACTCGTTCGTCGAGGGGGTCTCGGCCGAGTCGGGATTGTGGGTCGGGGCATGGTGTGGCGACGAGGCGTGCGAGCAGAAGGTCATCGCCGATACCAAAGCCAACATCCGGGTCGTCCCGCTCGAACAGGAGGACCCGGGGGCGGGCTGTGCCGTGTGCGGCAGGCCTGGGACCGATCGGGCCACCTGGGCCAAGTCCTACTGAGCCTTAGCGTTCCTCGGGGTACATGGGGAGCTTCACCGCGAACGTGGCACCCTCCCCCACCCGCGCGTGGGCCGATGCCGTCCCTCCCATCGCCTCGGTCATCTCCTTGACGATCGCGAGCCCCAACCCCGAGCCGTCCCTCGTCCCGGCCCCACTTCGTTCGTAGAGGTAGAAGCGATCGAAGGCCTTAGCGAGGTCATCCTCGGCAAGGCCCGGTCCCTCGTCGAGCACCCGGAGGATGCCCGGCTCGGTGGCGATCGTGATCTTGGATCCCCTGGACGAGGCCCTGAGCGCGTTCTCTACGAGGTTCGCGGCGATCTGAGCGAGACGGTCGGAATCGCCGAGGACCCAGTTGTGACCCGCTGATTCGATCTCGATGGCGATCCCCCGGTCCTCGGCTGCGGATCTGTACTTCTTGGCGACACCCTGGGCGACCTGGACCAGATCGACGGGCTTCCTTCGCAACTCGAAGCGATCCGTTCCGAGTTGTGCCAGGTCCATGAGATCCCGGACCACGCGGTCGAGGTGGGTTGCTTCCTCGCTGATGCTCCGCGCGGCGTCGTACTTGTCGGCGGTTCCATCCTCGATCGAGTTGACGTTGCGACGGATCGCGTCGAGGGGTCCTTTCAGCTCCTTGCCGGCGGACGCCAGGAACGCCTGCTCGGCGGCCCGAGCCCCCTTCAATTGAGCGGCCAGATGCTGGAAGGAACCCTGGAGGTCCTGCAGTTCGTAGGTCCCGGTCGAACGCCGCCGGGACCGTTGGTCCTTGGACGTGAGGGCAGCAGCCGCATCGGAGACCTCTCGCACCGGCTTGCCGATCCCCCGGGCAACGATCGCGGCGACGATGAGGGCCAGAGCGCCTCCTCCCGCGCCGGCCAGCACCAGCCCCACGACGAAGTCCCGCAGCTGATCGGAGCCGAAGTGGGTCGGCCGGGACAGGATGAACGCTCCGTCCCCGGTTTCCCGGCGGACGAACAGGACCTCGCGCCCCTCGATCATCGCCCTCCCCGAAGGCTCGGTGAGCTCGTCGGTGGCCGACTCCCCAGGGCGGGTCAAGAAGATCTCTCGCCCGGCGAGCTTTCGTTCGAGCGCATCGAGAGATCTTGCCGGCGACGTCTCGAGGACGACCTCGACGATGTCGGCCTGGTGCTCGAGATCCTCGAGGGTACGAGTCTCGACGTTGTTGCGGGTCAGGAGGATGCCGGTGACCACGGTAACGACGATGCCCGCGACGATCGCGATGGCGAGGTAGGCGAACGCTCGCCCCCGGAGGGTTTTCATAAGGAGAGTCAGGCGATGCCGACGACCTCGAGGATCTGTTCGAGACGGTCGATCACGATCTCGGCCTCGGTTGCCTCGGTGCGGTCGTTATGGACGCCCCGGAATCTGGCGGCGTGCATCCCGACGTCGTGCGCCCCGGCGATGTCGGTCCGCTTCAGGTCCCCAACGTGGATCGCCTCGGGCGGCCTCGCGCCCAACTCGGCGAGGCACTTGAGGAAGATCTCATTCCCCGGCTTGGGAACACCGCATTCGTCCGAGAAGCACTGGCACTCGAGATAGCCGAGAAGGCCCTCGGCCTCGAGCAAGTTGCGTACGACGCGGCCGGGCGTGAACCCTGTGTCGCAGATGAGCCCAACACGCACGCTGGCCTTGCCGAGCGCATCGAGCGTCTCCTTGGCCCCCTCGACGGCGATGACGCCGTTCTCGAGGCTCGCCTCTTCGAACTCGCGGGTGAGCTCGTTGATGGGCTCGTCGTCGGAGATCCCTTTGGCTTCCAGGCAATAGGCCGCCATCCGCCCCGGACCGAAGGTCTCGACCTGTTTCCAGGCGTCATCGTGCTTGGCCCAGGCTTCCATCAAGAGATCGGTGGCCTCTTGCTCGTTGAGGTCGGGCAGGAAACGACGAAGGGCGCCTATCCTTTTTCGGTTGGCGCCCTCCCAGTCACGGTCCTGCAGCAACGTCCCCCAGCAGTCGAAGGTAACTGCCCGGATCCCCTCCACTCTCTTGGCCACAGAACCACTCCCCTCTTCGAGATCTCACTTTGATCTCTGGTATCGGCTCCAGTCGTTTCAGAGTACCCGACCGGTGCGACACGGTGCCCGAACCCGGGCCGGTTTTCTTTCTCGCCTCAGTCGCTTTCGGCGCTCTCCGGGGGCCACACTCGGGTTCCGGCCGCCCACGTCCCCAGGACCTCAGTGGCGGTGAGGTCGTCGATCTCCGTCTCCGCCAGGTCGCGATCGAGGGCCACGATATCGGCGACCGCCCCGGCCTCCAGGGTTCCGTCAAGGCCCGGTCCGAAAGCCAGCGCGCGCGAGCCCATCGTGTGCGTCTTGATCGCGAGGGTTCGCCCGAGCCGCTCGTCTTCGAGGTGGTGGCCGCGCATCGCCTGCATCTGAACGAACGGGTCGAGGGGCGTGACCGTGGAGTCCGAACCAGCCCCGACCACCAGCCCTCGCTCGAGCATCGTTCCGAAGCGGTTCATCTCTCTGGCCCGATCCCAGCCCATCCGCTCGGCATAGAGACCACCCGGCCCGCCCCAGTACAGATCGAACGCGGGTTGGACCGACGCCCTCAGACCGAGCGTTCGCGCGCGGTCGAGGTGATCGTCGCTGGAGCACTCGAAGTGCTCGATGCGGTGCCCTTTCCGGCGCACCTCCGGAACCCCGACCTCTCGCCCCACCCGCTCCCACGTGGAGATGGCCTGTTCGATCGCGGCATCTCCGATCGCGTGGACCCCGACCTGGAGATCCGCCTTCTGGGCCTCGAGGAAGAAGTCGTACAAACCCTCGTCGTCCCGGTAGGAGATCCCGGTCGACGACGAGCCGTTCGGAGGGGGCGAGAGATAGGGCTCGGCGAGCCACGCGGTGTGCGAACCGAAAGAACCGTCGAGGAAATAGTCGCCGCCGATGCGGTTGAAGCCCATCGACCTGACGCGTTCTACATCGGTCGTAGCGATGTAGGGAACAACGACGAGCGCCATACCGGAGGTCGCTTCGGCCAGCGTGTCCCAGGCCCCCCACCCCCGCCACTCGACGACGTGCATCTCGTGAACCGAGGTGACGCCTTTCGAATAGGCGAGCTTGACCGCGGTGCGGACCGCGTCTCGGACCTGTTCCTTGGGAAGGTTGCGGTCGAACCACGTCCACGCGGCGGCCGCCGCCTGCTCCCTCAGATATCCCGTCGGCGATCCATCGGCACCTTTGTCGACGCCTTCCAGGGATGTGAGGTCCAGTTGGTCGAGGAGAGCGGTGGAAACCACCGAGGAGTGCATGTCGGCCCGCACCAGGAGCGCCGGACGGTCTCCCACCGCGCCGTCGAGCTCGACCCGCGAGATCGGTTCGTCGAGAGGGTCCTCGAAGTTGCCGCCGAAGAGGAGAGCGCTCCGGTCCGCCGCACGCTCTTTGAATGACTCGAGGATCGCCGTGCGCGACCGCTCGCCGCGGAAGTCCATCCCCACCGCGTAGAGGCCGGTTGCCGGGAGGTGGACGTGGGCGTCGACGAACGCCGGATAGACGTGGGCGCCGTGAAGATCGATCACTCTGTCTGCCTGAGGCTCGTCGCCGGTCCCGATCGCCGCAAACCTGCTGCCGTCAACCAGAACCCAGCCGGCGGTGGCCGCCGACGGGAGCCTGTGTGCGGAGCAGTTGCGGAACAGAACGCTCATGTCTTTCCGTCTTTTTGTCGGCGCTCAGCCTTCGCCCGGCTTTACCCCGCCTCCTCCGTTCTTGATGTTGATACGGATGTTGCGGTTACCCGAAATGACCTTGTCGAACGTGTTGAGCTGCTCGGAGAGTTCGTTCCCCCTCATTCCGTAGAGCTTCGCCACCAGGTCGTTGTTCTTGGGGGCGCCCTCGAACTGGTCGATCAGATCCTGCAGCGAGTCGACCTCGGTCTGGGAGTTACCGCATTCCTCGGGATAGATGAAGCAGTAGTAGTCGTAGTAGTAGTAACCACTCGCTCCCCCAGTGATCTCGATCGATGCTTGGTTCCGCACCTTCTTCGGAAGCTCGAAGGAGAGCTCGACCAGCTGGTTGTCGCCCCCCTCGAAGGGCTTGAGCGTGACCCGCAGGTAGACCGTTCCCCCGCGCTCCACCCGTGCCCGCCTGACGCCCTTGTACGTCACGCCGTCGGTCGAGACGCCAACGTGGGAGATGGAGTACTGCTTGACCTCATCCTCAAGCGAAGCGTTGAAATCGACGCCGGTGAACTCGATGTCTTCGAACTGCTGGTTCAGCAGCGAGTAGAGGTGGGTCTGCATCTCGAAGAGAGTTTCGTAGTTGACGTCGTACTGGGACGTGAAGATATTGCTCCGGGTTAGCTCCCAGGGGCCGCTCGCGCTGGTTCCGGTGATCGTCCACGTGGCCGTGCTCGACCCACTGTCGATCTCGTCACGGGTGAAATCGATGTTGGACAGAGCATGGAGCCAGGCGATGTAGGGGACGTACTCCGAGGTGACGATGTCGCTGGCTCCATCCCGCTGACTGAGTCCTCCGTCGGCCTCGATGTGAGAGGTAACGGGGATAGTGGTCTGGAAATCGCCCACGATCGCCCGGATGCCGGCGAAGCGGTCCTGATCGACCGTCCCGATGCCTCCTGTGATGTTCGCCAGCTTGAACGAACCGCCCGTGGTGTCGCCCACGATCGTGATCGCGTCCGCGTGGTTCGCTCCGGCCGTGGTGTTCCCCTCGGGGACGTAGTTGAAGGGGTGACCGAAGGCCAGCACCTTGCCCTCGCACACGTACGAGATCGTGCCCACGCCCGCGAGGGTGACGTCTCCGTAGGAGAGCGCCGCGGCGAAGTTTCCGCCCGCCTCAGGCGGCGTGTCGGATGGCGCCGGAGCCGCGTTGGCCGATGAGCCCCTATAAGGGATCAGCGGCAGCTGTTCGCGATCGATGGTCTTCGAAAGCTCGTCCATCACTCGGTCACCCACACCCGAGATGCTCAGCGGGGTGAGGAGACGCCTCATGGACGAGCCTACGGAACTCTAGGACGTGCCGGTCGCCCGCGCGATGCTCGCCTTCATCGTCCGCGTGAGCTTCACCTTCTCAGGTCCGGCCGCGGCACCCGTGGCCGCAGGCCGGTCGGCGATCTTCATCATGTCCTCAGCAGGCGTGAGGCCGGCGATTGTCGAGGGCCCCCAGGTGAGCCCGTAAGCCAGGGCGCCGACGAACTCGCCACCGACGTAGACGGGTGACCCGGACATGCCGTACCAGATCCCGTTCGCCTCATCGATCGCCGGGCTGGAGGTGTCCACGATGATCATGTCGCGACCCGGCCCGATGCCGTTCTCAAGGACTCCCAGAACCTCGGTGGAGAAGGGTTCCGGTTGCGTCCCTTCGGAGACCGTGTAGCCGGTTCCCATCATGCCTTCGGTGACTTCGGCCACCGGCATGACCTCCGGACACTCCGCCAGGGCCGCCTTGGCCGCTCCGGTAGCAAGTGCTCCTCCAAGAAGTGCCACGATCGAAAGAACCGCCGCGTGCCGCTTACCCCGCCCAATTCTGATGGCCTTCACGTTTCCCCTATTCATATGGCAGGTCATCGTCGACCCGCATGCCCGATAGCCGCTCGATCAGCCGAATTGCCTGCGTATCCTGTCTGACGTTCCAGGTGGAGCAAAGGTTGCCCGATCGACAGACTTCTGTCTCCTATCTTCTACGACTGTGACGGCCGCGGCCATGTTTCCTGCAATAACCTTGATCTATGCCGATCCAGCCCGAGGAGGTGTTTCGCGCCGTGGGCCTTGTGCGTCCCGGGGAATGGACGACCTACGGAGACGTCTCGACCGCGGTGACCGGACACCGCCACGGCGCACGGTTCGTCGGCAATCTCGCGGCCACCGACGATCGCTTCCCCAACCCGGCGCGCGTACTGCGATCCGGTGGCACCGTAGCGCCGAGTCCCGTCCGAAGCTCCGAGCGGGTGATCGCCAGGCTTAAGCGTGAGGGCGTCCGCTTCCGGGTTAGCCGGGCGGATCCATCGCAGCACGTTCATTGGGACGAACTGCAGCGGCGGGCCGGGCGGCGCGCGGTCGAGGATGCCCGCGTTTCAGACCCCGGCTAACTGGGCCACGCGCCGGCGCTGCTCCTCGGTGAGGAACGGTGGAGAGCCCGCTCGAGCGTTTGTCTTTGCGTGCTCGGGGTTCGAGGTCGCGGGGATGGCGAGGTGGACGCGCTCGTCCGACAGTGCCCACTTCAGGAGCGCCTCGGCCCACGATGACGCCCCGAGCTCATCCAGGTCCTTCTGCGGCGGCGGGTTGCCGACGAGGCCCGTCTGGCCGAGAGGGCGCATGAGGATCACCCCGAGCCCGAGGTCGGCGGCCAGCGGAAGGATGCGCTCGGCGCACTCCTGCTCTCTCGGGTTGTAGGGCACCTGGATGCAGTCGATCCGTCCGGTGCGCATGACCTCTTCCAGTTCATCGAACGCCCCGCGGCTGTAGTGCGTCGCGCCGATGAGGTCGATACGGCCCTCGTCTTTCTCGGCCTCGAGCCAGCCGAGGTGATCGCGCCACGCGACGAGGTTGTGCATCTGCTCGATCTCGACGTGGCCGCCGAAGAAGTTCATCTGAGCTTCGAACTGCTCGCGTCCGGTGGCTACGGAGTCGGTCCAGATCTTGGTTGCCACGATCGCCTCGTCCCGGCGGGAGGAGACGGCGCGCCCGAGGATCCTCTCGGCCCGGCCGTACATCGGCGACGAGTCGAACGCGCGGACCCCTTCTTTGAAGGAGACGTCGACCACTTGATCGGCGACGCTCTGCTGGTCGTCGGCAAGGTCGAACACCGACCAGGTGCCGAGACCGATCACCGGCACCTCGAGCTCGGTGGTCCCGAACGCCCTCGTCTCCACGGTCAGAGGCTCGGACCGAACGTAGGCTCAGTCACGTAGAACGGATGAGCGACCTCACCCCGGTAATAGCGCGTGGTGCGCCGCGATGAATCGAGCCGGAGGTTCGACTTTGGGCCGTGGGCGTTGCGCCAGCTCTCGTGCCAGTAGGACTCGGCCACGATGCGCTCGTAGCGCCCGGACCGGAGGGTCCGAAGGGCAGCGCGGACCCAGAGCGCCTTCTTCTCGTTGTGGGGTTCCTGGGCCGCTCCGAACTCGAGCAGAGCGAGCGGTTTGTTGCCCGGCAGCGCGTCCAACTCCGCGTAGGTCCTGTCCATCAGTTTCCGGAACGAGGTCCAGGACTCCCCCACCTCTTGCGGGCCGTAGACGCTGACGCCGATCCAGTCGACGTAGTCGTCGCCCGGGTAGTAGTCCGACATCTGGTTCCAGTCTTTCTGAGGCCACGACTCGCCGTTGGGGTGGAAGAACCAGGTGATGTTCCACGCCCCCTCGTCGCGGCAGATGTCGACGATATGACGATAGGTATCGCGGAACCGCTCGGGCCCGTCCGCCTCTTTCGGATCGCCGTAATCGCCGGTCTCCCCTCCCCCGTTCCACCGTCCATTCCACGGGAACCAGAAGCCGTTGACCTCGGTTCCGAACTCAACGAGTAGAGGGACGACCGAGTCGCGCGCGCCACTGCACCACTCGTGCAGGTCGTCGTCGAAGTTGCCGTCGAGGATCTTCTGCAACGTGTACTTAGACGGCTTCTGCTTGTAGTTCGAACGCGCCATCATCCGGATGAAGGGGACCCGGCCATAGCGGGCGATCACCTTGACGGCCTTCGACGGGAAGCCGATCCCGTTGAACCAGTTGTCCGAGAAGTACGCCCACGCGATCTCCTTGTCCACCAGCCGCTCGAAATCCCTGAGGCGGTAGCGCGTGACGAAGCTCTCTGGGCCCCCGAAATCGGGGAAGGCAGCGTGGTACATCCCGTGCTCCGGAGGTTGCAGGATCGTCCGCTCGGGCTCCTGGCCGGAACCGGGCGCGGGGCCCGCCGCAAGGAACGCCAGGAGCGCGATCAGGAACGGGATGGAACGACGGATCGACACGCGGGACAGCCTTCCACGGTCTCAAGGCTTCTGCATGGGTTGGCCCTCGTAGGGTATGCAGTCCCGATGACCGACGATAAGGACGACGACAAGACGACCGGCGGCCAAGATGATGAGGACGCCAAGGAGCGGCGCGATCGTGAACTGATCGAGCTCCTCAACGAGCTCCGTGTTGCCCTTCCGGGGGTGCAGGTCCTGTTCGCCTTTCTCCTAACCCTCCCGTTCACCCAGAGCTTCGGGAAGCTGCCGGGCCTCGGAGAGACGGCCTACATCGTCGCCCTCCTGTCGGCTGCGATGGCAACCGCGTTGTTCATCATGCCCACGTCCATGCACCGGCTCACCTTTCGGGAGGGGAACAAGGAACAGATCCTCTTCACCTCGAACCGCGCCGCCATAGCAGGACTCGGACTGCTCCTGATGTCGATCGCGGCGGTGGTAGTGGTCGTCTTCAGCGCTCTGTTCAACAACACGATCGCCCTCCTGGTGGCCGCAGCCGTCGCGGCGTGGTTCGCCTGGTTCTGGTACGTGATCCCTCTGCGGATGAAAGCCAAGAACGACTGATGCGGATCTGCCTGATGATCGAAGGGCAGGAGGGCGTCACCTGGGACGACTGGATGGCGCTCGCGGCGGCGACCGAGGACTCCGGGCTCGAAGGCCTGTTCCGGTCCGATCACTATCTCTCGATCGGGGGCGAAGGACGGTCGTCGCTCGACGCGTGGACGACGCTCGCTGGCCTCGCGGTAAGAACCGAGCGCATCCAACTGGGGACGATGGTCTCCCCCACCACCTTCCGGCACCCCGCGGTGTTGGCCAAGTCGGTGGTCACCGTCGATCACATCTCGAACGGGCGCGCCGAGCTCGGGATCGGGGCAGGCTGGTACGAAGACGAGCACCGGGCCTACGGGTTCCCCTTCGCGGACACGAAGACGCGGATGGCGGTTCTCGAGGAGCAGATCGAGATTGTCGCTAAGTCGTGGCGAGAGGGTCCCTTTGATCTGCGGGGCGAGCACTACACGATCGAGGATCTCGACGCGCTCCCCAAACCCGTCTCCAAGCCCCGCCCGAACTTGATCGTCGGAGGTTCCGGCGGGCCGCGGAGCATCGAGCTGTGCGCCAGGTGGGCCGACGAGTACAACACCGTGTCTCCGACGCTCGACGAGATCAAGTCCCGGAGGAAGCTCCTCGAGCGGGCGTGGGAGTCGGCCGGCCGCGACCCCGGCGACCTTGTGTTCTCTGCCATGACCGGAGGCGTTGTCGGATCGGATCAGAATGAGGTCCGCGCTCGGGCGCGCGCTCTGATGGATCAGAACGGAGAGTCGGGATCGGAAGACGACTGGCTTGAGCGCGCCCGCCGGACGCAGGTAATCGGCACGGTCGACGAGGCCGTCGACCGGATCAGAACCCTGTCCGAGGCAGGGCTCGACCGGATCATGCTCCAGCACCTGATGCACACCGACGTCGAGATGGTCGCCGTTCTGGGCGAGGTCGTCGACCAGCTCTGAGCGGTTCAAGATCCCAAGATCCCACGGGGCTATGCATTCGTTCTTCGCTACAGGGTGGAGGACCCGGCACTCCGATAGTGACGCGTAACTGCTCGAACAGTTCGGTGGATCGCAACTCCCACCGCAGCGTTGACGCACCCGTATAGGAAGGCTCCGAAGGAGCACGACCCACGGCAACTGCCATCGACGATCACGAGCAGTGAAAAGCCGAGCCCGAACTTTCTTGGAGTTCTAAGTTGGTTGGGCCTCATTGGTGCCGTTTCGTGTCTCACCCCCTCACTAGGATCGGAGACATGTTCGAAACATTGGGAATGCTCCGAGCGAGCTTGAAGAAGATCGTCGAGAACCTCGAGCCCGAGGTCCTCGAAGCCGCCTCTGCCGCCAAGTTGGTCGAGGAGTTTGCCGCCATCGAGCGCCTCGGGGCCGCCGGCAAGGCGCTCGCCGCCCGGCGGGTGGCCAACTCGGGCGCCTGGCGAGCTTCCGGGGAGCGCAGCCCCGCCCACTGGATGGCAAAGGCCACGGGGACCTCGGTCGGCTCCGCGATCGGAGTGCTCGAGACCGCCGCTCGCCTCAGTGAGCTACCGGCGACAGATCACGCGGTTCGCTCGGGACGGCTGTCCGAGGCCCAGGCGAGGGAGATCGCCTCGGCTGCGGCCGCTTCCCCTCAGTCCGAGGACGGGCTCCTGAGAGCCGCCCACACCGACGGGCTCGCGGGGCTCAAGGATCGTTGCGCCAAGGTAAGAGCCGCCGCCGTCCCCGACGAGGCAGAGCGCTACGACAGGGTCCACAAGCGGCGTCGTCTCAGGCACTGGACCGATCCCGACGGCGCCTTCCGTCTCGATGCGCTCCTCACCCCAGATGCCGGTGCCACCGTGCTGGCGGCCCTAGAGCCGGTGAAGGAGCGGATCTTCGCCGAGGCCCGCAAGCAGGGACGGCGGGAGCCCTACGAGGCCTATGCAGCCGATGCGCTCGTAGAGGTCGCCGAGCACGTCAGGGATTGCCGCGAGCAACCGGAACGCTCGGGCCCCACGGCCCTGGTGCATGTGCTGGTCGACCACGCGGTCCTGAAGCGTGGTTCGGTGAACGAGGGTGAGACCTGCGAGATACCGGGCATCGGGCCGATCCCGGCGGCGGTCGCCGCGGACCTGGCAACCGATGCGTTCCTCGCGGCGCTCGCGACCGATGGTACCGACATCAAGAACGTGTGCAATATGGGCAGAACCATTCCCGCCCGTCTGCGCACCGCGCTACTGGCCCGGGACACCCAGTGTGCGGTGCCCGGATGCCACGTGCGCCACCACCTTCAGATCGATCACGACCGCCCGGTATCCGAGAAGGGACCGACCAAGCTCGCCAACCTCGACCGGTTGTGTTCCTTCCATCACTACCTGAAGACCCACAGGGGATACCGGCTCGTCGGCCAGCGGGGCGCACGGACGTGGCAGCCACCCGACCACCGGGGACGAGACCCGGACCCAGCCGGTACCGCTTAGGCCTGCGTGAGTCGGCGGCCGATCACGTAGCGCTGGATCTGGTTGGTGCCTTCGACGATCTGCAGCGCTTTCGCCTCCCGCATGTAGCGCTCGACCGGATACTCCGTGATGTAGCCGTAACCACCGTGGAGCTGTACCGCGTCGGTGGTCACGTTCATCGCAACATCGGTGCAGAAGAGCTTCGCCTGCGCCGCCTGCATCGAGTAATCGTGACCCGCATCGCGGAGCGCGGTCGCATGACGGTAGAGGCGGCGGCCGGCCTCGATACCAGTGGCCATGTCGGCGAGCATGAACTGCACCCCTTGGTTCGCCGACACCGGCTTGCCGAACTGCTCGCGCGATCCGGTGAAAGAGATCGCTTCATCGAACGCGGCCTGCGCGACCCCGATCCCGCAGGCGGCGATCCCCAACCGGCCCGAATCGAGCGACGCCAGCGCGACCTTGAAGCCGTCGCCCTCGGGTGCAACTCGTCGGGAGGCGGGCACCTCGGCGTCGTCGAGGGACAGCATCCAGGTGGGTGATGAGCGCCACCCCATCTTGTCTTCCTTCTTGGATCCGCTGAAGCCGGTCGTCCCCTTCTCGACCAGGAACGACGAGATGCCCTTCGCTCCGGCGTCCCCCGTGCGCGCCAGAACCAGGACGACGTCGGCCTCGTCTCCCCTCGTGCAAAAGACCTTCGTGCCGGACAACCGGTACGAGTCGCCGTCGCGCACCGCTTTGGTGGTGAGTGCGGCCGCGTCGGATCCGGATCCGGGCTCGGAGAGCGCGTAGGCTCCGAACCACTCCCCCGCCGTCAGCCGTTCGAGGACGTCCTTCTTCTGATCTTCGGTTCCGAACTCGTTGACCGCGAATGCGCACAGGGTGTGGACCGAGAGGCCGATCGCGAGCGCAAGGTAGGCGGCCGCCAGCTCCTCGACGATCAAGAGGTAGGTCGAATAGGGCTGGCCCCCCCCGCCGTACGCCTCGGGGAAGGGGACCCCGGTAAGGCCGAGGTTCGCAAGCTGCTCGTAGAGGGCCTTCGGATCCTCGGAGCGGCCCTCGTACTCGACGGAACGCGGCTTGGCTTCTGCGGCGGCGAACTCCCGTACCATCTGTACGAGAGCGCGCTGCTCGTCGTCGAGCAGCCTGATGTCCTGGGGCATGCGCGCAGGATAGTCGATGACCTCCAGCCCCCTCGGAACGGAGTTGTGACCCAAGATGAAGATAGAAGACCGCACAGGTGAGCCACTTTCGGTTGCGACCGTAACCGTGGGCCCCGAGGAGATCATCGACCTCTTGCAGGGGCTTGCAGATGTCGTCGAGGGTAAGCGTCCACATCTTCATTTCTCCCAGTCGGGTGGGCCCCAGCTCGTTGTCAACCTCGCTCACGAGGGCGAGCTCGACGCGATCGAACGGCAGATGGACTGGTGGATCGGCCCTCTGATCCTCGCCGTCGTGGTCCTGTCGGTACTCGGCGCGATCACGCTCCTCCGGTGGGCGGCCGGCCTTTTGTCATGACATCACCGAATCCCGGCGGTATCGGGTCGCGCGCCGTCTCGTTGGAGAAGCTCGCCGCGAGCAGCTCGGAGCCGTTCGACCTCCTCGTGGTCGGAGGGGGTATCACGGGGGCCGGAATCGCCCTCGATGCTTCGTCCCGGGGCCTGAAGGTAGCGCTCGTCGAGCGCAGCGATTTCGCGGCGGGGACCTCGAGCAAGTCCTCGAAGCTGGTCCACGGTGGGCTCCGCTACCTCGAGCAGAAGGAGTTCGGACTCGTGTGCGAGAAGCGGCGACCGAGCGAGACCTCCTGCGCCGCCTCGCGCCGCATCTGGTCGAATCCGTCCCGTTCGCTCTTCCCGTCACCGGCCGGCAGATGAGGGTCAAGTTCGGCGTCGGCCTGTGGGCCTACGACGCGCTCGCATCGTTCCGCAGCAACCAGATCCACAAGCACCTGAGCGCGGAGGAAACCGAGTCGATGCTTCCGGCTCTCCCCGAAGGCAAGATCACCGGCGGTTTCCTCTACTACGACTGCAAGACCGACGATGCCCGCCTCGTGATGGAGGTCCTCGTCGCGGCTGTGAGGATCGGGGCGGTGGTGGCCAATTACTCCCCGGTGATCGGCATGGAAAGTAGCGCCGAGGGATGCGAGGCAACCGTCCAGGATTCGCTTTCGGGGGACATCTTCCGGGTCAGGGCGAAGCGCGCGGTGGTGGCCGGCGGGGTGTGGGCCGACCGGATCGAGAACCTCCTTCGACCGGAGAAGGAGGACCGGCTGAGGTCGTCCAAAGGGATCCACCTGTTGTTCAGCCGGGCCGACATCCCGATGAGCAACGCCGCCGCTCTGATCCCAGACGCCGAGCGCGAGCGGATGCTGTTCGTCATCCCGTGGCTCGACAGCGTGCTCGTCGGAACGACCGATACCGAATACTCGGGCGACATCGATGCACCGGCGGTTGATGACGGAGACCGCAAGTATGTGCTCGACGCGCTGAACTCGGTGTTCGATCTCGATCTGAACGACGCCAGCATCGCCGGTGCCTACGCAGGACTCAGGCCGCTCGTGAAGGGCAAGGAGGGCGCGACCGCCGACCTCTCCCGCAGACATGCCGTGTACGACGTGGCTCCATCGGTGATCGGGATAACCGGCGGCAAGCTCACGACCTGGCGGCGGATGGCCGAGGACGCGGTGAACCGGCTCGCCGAGGAGCTCGACGCCTCGCGCGGTTCGCGCACCGAGCACATCAGGCTCGGAACGAGTGATCTCGCGGCCCTCAACCTCGCACTCGGTAGACGCGCTGAGCGGCTCGGGATCCCGGACGCATCGGTGTCGTCGCTGGTGAGGTCTTACGGGAACCGTGCGCTGAGCGTGCTCGACGTCGCAGAGGAGACCGGGCTGACCGGCCCCCTCGTGCCCGGGCACCCGATGCTGGCCGCGGAGGCCGTCTACACCGCCCACTCCGAGATGGCGATCCGCCTCACCGATCTGCTGTGTCGCCGCACCCGGCTCGCGCTGACGAACCGGGAGGCGGGCCTCGGGATCGGATCCAGGGCGGCCGAGCTGATGGCGGCCGAGCTCGATTGGGGCTACGCCAAGACGAAGATCGAGGTGGAGACGCACAGGGCCGCGGTGGAGCTGGAGCGCGGCCTGTCGCTTCCCCTTCCGGCCACGGGCTAGATGACGTGATGACGGCGTCCCTCGAGCACGAGCCGCGCTTCATCGGCTCGTTCGACGGCACGATGCTGGCGGTGCGTTCTCTCGGCAACCGGGAGCTCCCTCCCCTGCTCCTGGTTCCGTCGGTGGGATCCAATCTGGCCCCGTGGCGGCGAGCGCTTCCCCGGCTCCTTGAAGATCACCACATAGTCACTTGGGACCTCAGGGGGCTGCACGAGTC
>JAENWQ010000062.1 GCA_016649855.1 Actinomycetota bacterium
CAGCGGCGCGGCTGTCCGTCGGGCTTCGTCGTGTCCCACCGAAGCTCGCCCTCGAAACCGGTCAGGCGGTTGATCAGCTCGGCAAGCTCCTTGATCGGAACCTCGCGGCCAGACCCGAGGTTCACCGGCGCGCTGTCGTCGTAACCTTCGGTCGCGAGCACGATCCCCTCGGCGCAATCCTCGACGTACAGGAACTCGCGCGTGGCCGTCCCGGTCCCCCACAGGTCGACGTGGCCGGCGCCCGAATCGACCGCATCGACGCACTTCTTGATGACCGCCGGGATCACGTGCGACACCGTCGGAGAGAACTTGTCTCCGGGGCCGTACAGGTTGGTCGGCAGCAGGTAGATCGACTTCTGTCCGTACTGCTCACGGTTCGCTTGCGCATGAACGAGGAGCGCCTTCTTCGCCACACCGTAGGGGGCGTTCGTCTCCTCGGGATACCCCTCCCACAAAGACTCCTCGGCGAATGGAACCGGGGTGAACTTCGGGTACGAGCAGATGGTCCCCACGAGGACGGTCTTGGCGACGTTCGACGAGCGCGCCTCCTCGATGACGTAGGTCCCCATCAGCAGGTTGCTGAGATAGATCTCGGCCGGATGCTCGCGGTTGGCGCCGATGCCTCCGACCCGAGCAGCGAGATGGACGACCAAGGTCGGCTCCGCCTCGGCGAAGAGCTTGCGAACGTGCTCGAGGTCGGTCAGGTCGTAGTCGGCGCTCCGGGGCACGAAGATGTCTTTGCATCCCCGCTCCTCGAGCTTCCGGCACACCACACGGCCGAGGAAGCCGGAGCCACCCGTAACCAGGACGCGCTGGGAAGAAAGGTCCATCTCGTCATCCTACGGGAGAGCCGACGTCAGGCTCCCTACGTCTTATGCCTCGGCGACGGGCTCGGGGGGCGGTGGAGGCCCTTCGACAGCGCAGCGCGAACAACACCGCGCTGCCGAGGGGGAAGTAGGTGAACATCGAGTCGTCAAACGGGACGATCTTGAACGCGTGCGCCACCAGTGCCACCCCCAGGCCGAACAACAGACCCCCGAAGAACCCGCGCACCGGCTTGCCTCTGAGCCAGACCCTCTTCTCTGTAGTCATGTTCTCTGTAGTCATGCCATCACCCCGGTAGCTCGAGGATTCCCAATAACACGAACAAGAGCAGCAACGCGAGGAGCAAGAAGCCGTCGGCGCCGAAGGTCGCTTTGATCTCCGGTCCGAGCTCTTTGATCAGGTTCACGATCGCGCGGCCGAGAGAGTTCTTGTTCTTGGGTTTCCTCCCGGACAACGCGATCGCTCCCCCGCCCAGCGCAGCGGCTCCACCGGCCGCGGCCTCGATCGGAGACGAATCGCCCAGCTGGACGTAGGCGCTCCCGGTACAGCGCCACCCACCGGTTCCGGTCGCGGTGCCGTTGACCTTGTAGATGCCGGAGCCGAGCGTGAACAGGATCTTGGGCACCTCGACGGTCCCGCCCCAGGCCGCACCCTTGCCCTTGTAGGGACCGAAGGACATGTCGGGAAGCCAGACCGGGGTCTCGACCTTGACCCTGGTGGAACTCCGGCCGCCGGTGACGCTAGATGGTGCGGTCCCCTTGAGAACGACGTTGTCGCCCTCGGCCACCACGAGCGGAGCATCCTTGGTGAGCTGAGTCGGGGTCTTGCCGTTGATCGTGGCGCTACAACCCCCACTCAGGCTCTGAGCCAATGCGCCCCCGGCGACGATGACACCGATCGCCGCGCATCGGCTCCCTCTACCGGGTTCGCAGTCTCTCGAGGTCGGTGGCCACCATCTTCCCGACCAGCTCCTCAAAGCTCGTGCCCGCCTTCCACCCTAGAACTCGATTCGCTTTCTCGGGGTTTCCGATCGGAGAGTTCTCCTCGGGTGGTCTCACCAGTTCTGGAGAAACGTCGACGTAGGGCTGCCAGGAACCGATCCCGACGACGCCGAAGGCAGTATCGACCAGATCCTCGACGGAGCGACCCACTCCCGTCGCCAGAACAAAGTCTTCGGGCCGAGAGTTCTGCATCATCAGCCACATGCCTTCGACGTAGTCCCCGGCGAATCCCCAATCCCTTACCGCGCCGAGATCGCCGAGCTCCAACCTCTCGCGGAGGCCGAGGGAGATCTCGGCGACGCCCGAAGAAACCTTTCGAGTCACGTAGTGAGGCGGGCGGAAGGGCGATTCGTGGTTGAAGAGGATCCCGCACACCGCGAAAAGACCGAACTGCGTTCGGTAGCTGGCCACCAGATGATGGGCCGCCGCCTTCGACGCCGCGTATGGGGTTTCGGGACGCAGGGGGGTTGCCTCGTCGTAGGGCGGGGTTTGGCTTCGTCCGAACATCTCGCTGGTCGACGCCTGGTAGAACTTGACGTCCGGCTTGGAGGCAGCCAGGGCCCTGGTGGCTTCGAGCACGTTCAGAGCCCCTGTGGAATTGATCCGCCATGCCTCGACGGGATCGGCGATGGAAGCGGGAGGGAACGAGAACCCCGCTAGGTTGTAGACCTCGTCCGGTTGGAAACGCTCGACGACCTCTGCGATCTCTGCCGAACGTGTGACATCCCCGCGAACGAACGAGACCTCAGGAAGCCGCTCTTCCAAGGCCTGGTTGTCGGTCGAGTGCACCAGGCCAACCACGCGGTAACCCTTCTCCTGCAGGAGACGCGCGAGGTAGTAACCATCCTGACCACCGATTCCCGTCACCAGTGCGACTTGCATCGAAGGACGAGGCTCCTCTGCTCGTTAGATGACGCGGGCGGAAAGCCATAGTACGGCCCGCTGCCTAGCGCTGGGGTCTGGGTATTTACCTGGGAGTATTGACGCCGTGACGCTCAAGATCGCTTTCACTTTGGAACAGTGCTGGCACGAGGTGCCCGGCGGCACCGCGGTTGCCGGTATCGAGATGGCGCGCGCCGTGCAAGCCATGGGGGAGGTGCAACTGATCGGGGTGGCCGCCTACCACCGCTCGCTCCCGGATCCGGCGTTCACTCCGCCGATCGAGGTGCGTCACCTCAAGCTTCCCCGGATCGCTCTGTACGAGTCGTGGGCTCGCATGCGCGTCCCTAGGGTCGAGTCGGCCACGGGTCCGGTAAACGTGATCCATGCGACGACGATCGTCATGCCCCCGAGGACGAGGCCGATCGCACTCACGATCTACGACCTCGCGTTCCTGGAGAACCCGGCGCACTTCACCCGCCACGGCCTCCGGTTCTTCAAGCGCAACCTGGCCCTCGCCCTGAAGGAGGCGGACCTGGTGCTGTGCTCCTCGGAGGCAACCCGGGCCGCCGCGGCCGCGGCCGGCTTCGGGCCCGAGCGGCTTCGCATGGTGCCCCTCGGCGTGCGGGCGACCCCCGCTCCGGCGGCGGAGGTGGAGAGGGTACGGACGAGCCACGCCCTCGAGCGTCCTTACGTGCTGTGGACCGGCACCGTCGAGCCCCGCAAGAACCTCAGGGGCCTCCTCGAGGCGTACCGGTCGCTCGATGTCGAGGCCGATCTCGTCCTCGTCGGCCCAAAGGGGTGGAACGAGGATCTCGGCGCACTGATCGAGCCGCTCGGGGACCGGGTCAAGGCCCTCGGCTTCGTGCCTCGAGAAGATCTCGAGGCGCTCTACGCGGGTGCCGGCGTGTTCGTCTTCCCGAGCTTCACCGAGGGCTTCGGCTTCCCGGTCCTCGAGGCGATGGCCCAGGGCACTCCCGTCGTAACCTCTCGGGGCACCTCGACCGAAGAACTTGGAGGTGATGCGGTCGTGCTGATCGACCCGGACGATCCCGCGGCCATCGCCGCGGGCATCACGAAGGTCCTGAGCGACCGAGCTTTCGCCGAAGAATTGGGGGGGCGGGGGAAAGAGCGCGCCGCGCTGTTCTCGTGGGAACGGACCGGCGCCCTGCTGGGCGAGGTCTACACCGAACTATCCGAGAGAGGCTAAAGAGAAGAATGAAGAAGGTCGGCATCAACATGTTGTGGATGGTCCCGGGAGTCGTCGGTGGCTCCGAGACCTACATAACGCGCCTCCTCAAAGGCCTGGCCGAGCGTCCATCGGAGTTCGACTACACGATCTTCGCCCTCCCGCAATTCTCCGAAGCGCATCCGGACCTCGCTAAGACATTCAAGATCGCCTTCGCGCCGGTGTCGGGACAGTTCAAGTCGTTCCGGGTTGCCGGCGAGAACACCTGGCTCGCGGCACAGTGCAAGAAACGGAACATCGACCTCGTTCACCATGCAGGCGGAGTGGTTCCGATCGTGCGGACGGCCCGGCCGGTGCTCACGATCCACGATCTCCAGTACCTCTACTACCCGGAGTACTTCTCGTCGACCAAGCTTGCTTATCTGAAGAGGATGGTCCCCCGTTCGGCGGAGGCGGCGCGGCTCGTCCTGACCCCGAGTGAGTACTCGCGCCGAACCGTGATCGAGCGGCTCAACATCGATCCCAGCATCGTCGTCGTGGTCCCGCACGGCATCTCGCCGCACACCACTTCCGAAGACACTTCGAGCGTCAGGAAGCGTTACGGGATCGAAGGTCGTTTCTTCATGTATCCGGCGATCACCTACCCGCACAAGAACCATCTCGTCCTCATCGAGGCGTTCGCCCGCGTTGCGAAGATGTATCCCGACACGACGCTCGTATTCACCGGCGCCAAGGGGTCGATGGAGGTTCGCCTCGCCCAGGAGATCAAGGGGCACGGGATCTCCGATCGAGTGAAGCGCCTCGGTTACATCCCCTCCGCCGATCTCGACGCCCTCTACCGGGAGGCCGTCGCGATGACGTTCCCATCGCGCTTCGAGGGCTTCGGTGCGCCCGTCCTCGAGGCGATGGCGCGGGAGTGCCCGGTGATCGCGGCCGATGCCACTGCCCTGCCCGAAGTCGTTGACGAAGCGGGGCTGATGGTGTCGCCCGACAACGCGGAACAGTGGAGCCAGGCGATGTCCGAGATCCTCGATGACGAGAACCTGCGCTCGATCCTCGTGAAGAAGGGGTTGGAACGCGCGGCGTCGTTCACCTGGGACCGGTCTGCCGACATCCTCGAGAACTCGTACCGGCACGCGCTCGAGACAACGCTGTGAAGCTCGTCGTCGTCTGCCCTCACTTCGAGCCCGATGTCGCCCCGACGGGCGCAGTGATCACGCGGATCGTGCACGAAATGGCAGCCCGCGGTCACTCGATCGACGTCCTCACCTCGCTCCCCTGGTACCGCGACCACAGGATCGAGCCGGGCTACGAGGGCCGGTGGATCCGTCACGAAGATGTTCCGTGGGGCCGGATCACCCGGCTCCACCCGTTCCCGACGCAGGACAAGCGCAACCTCGTGAGGCGCGCGGCCGCGTTCGGAGGCTTCAGCGCGCTGGCCGCCGGGCAAGGGATGCGCGGCCGGCCGGTCGATGGCGTTCTCGCCATGTCCCCGCCGCTCACCCTGGGGCTGACCGGGTGGGCCATAGCCAAGAAACGTAAGGCACCTCTCGTCTTCAACATCCAGGACGTCTTTCCGGACGTCGCGATCGAGATCGGGGCCATCACCGGCAAGAAGGCGATCGCGGCCGCCTACCGACTCGAGCGTCTCTGTTACGCGCGCGCCGATGCGGTCACGGTGCTCTCCGACGACCTGAAGGACAACCTTTCCGCCAAGGTCGACGATCCATCGAAGATCCACGTCATCCCCAATTTCGTCGACACCGAGACGATCCGCCCCGGGATGAGCGAGAACTCCTACCGCGCCGAGTACGGGCTGACCGGAAAGACCGTGGTGATGTACGCGGGGAACGTCGGCCTGTCGCAATCCCTCGAGCTGATCCTCTCGGCCGCCACTGCGCTGGCTTACGAGGACGACGTCGTCTTCGTCATCAACGGCGGAGGCGCCGCCCTCGACTCACTCAAGGAGAAGGCCGCGGGCCTGAGCAACGTCGTCTTCGCTCCCATGCAGCCCATCGAACGCCTGCCCGAGGTTCTCGCCGCGGGAGACATCCACCTGGTACCGCTGAAGCGCGGCCTTGCCCGTTCGAGCGTGCCGTCCAAGTCGTACTCGATCCTCGCCGCCGGCCGCCCGCTGATCGCAAGCGTCGACGAAGGAAGCGAGGTCGCCCGGGTCATCGAGCGCTCGGACGCCGGGATCGCGGTCCCCCCCGAGGATCCCGAGGCATTCACCAAGGCCATCCGCACGTTGCTGGACGACCCGGGTCGCGCCGCTGAGATGGGGGCCGGCGGCCGGCGCTTCGTCGAATCCTGGGCCTCTCCTCAAGCCGTAGCCGAACAGTACGAGAGGCTCTTTCAAAGCTTGGAATAGTTTGTCTCGCTAATTAGTTATGCTAAGGGCATGAGAACCAAACAAGGCACCGCGGCCGAGATCGATATGGATACCGCCGCCCGGCTGCGGCTGGTGGTGATGCGGCTGGCACGCAGGCTCCGGCAGCAAGCAGAGTTCGATGCCAGCCCAACGATGCTCTCGGCGATGGCGACGATCGAGCGGGGTCCTCTGACCCTGGGGGGACTCGCCGAAGCGGAACGGGTACAGCCGCCGACGATGACCCGTGTGGTGGCCAGGCTCGAAGAGGTCGGTCTGATCACGCGCGTTCCCGACCCGCAGGACAAACGCGTCGCCAGGGTCAGCCTGTCGGCGGACGGCAAGAGGATGCTCGCTCGGAACCGGTCGCGCAAGACCGCCTACCTCGCCAAGAGACTGCGCGCGACGAACGTGGCGGAAGCGGACCTGGCGAAGGCGGTCGAACTACTCGAAACGATATTGAACGAAGACTAGCGAGGACTACGTGACGGAAACGATCAAACTGGCAGCCGGGCGCACCTTCCGGTCGCTCCACATCCCCAACTACCGGCGCTACTTCATCGCGCAGATCATCTCGATGACCGGCACGTGGCTCCAAGCGGTCGCTCAGATATGGCTGGTACTCAGCATCACTGGGAGCGCGGTCGCGCTCGGGATCACCAGCGCGCTGCAGTTCGCGCCGATGTTGCTCTTCGGTGCCTGGGGCGGGGTCCTCGCCGATCGTTTCGACAAGCGCAAGATCCTGATCAT
Organism: Actinomycetota bacterium; assembly: GCA_016649855.1. Classification (GTDB taxonomy): domain Bacteria; phylum Actinomycetota; class CADDZG01; order CADDZG01; family WHSQ01; genus WHTI01. Next base: position 7,013 of record JAENWQ010000062.1, read on the forward strand.
CACGCAGGCACTCGCGGCGGTTATCGCCCTCATCCTTGGTGTACTCACCGTTACCGGGGTGGTCACTCTCTGGATGGTCTACGTGCTCACGTCCCTGTGGGGTTTCGTGATCATGGTCGACAACCCAACGAGACAGAGCTTCGTCTCCGAATTGGTCGACGCGGAGCACCTCTCGAACGCGGTCGGACTCAACTCCACCGTGATCACCTCGGCGCGCACGGTGGGACCGGCGATCGCTGGGATCCTCATCTCAACCGTGGGGGTTGGCATCTGTTTCCTCTTGAACGCGGTGTCATACATCGCTGTCATCGGAGCGCTGGCGAGGATGGATGTGCAGAGCCTCCGCCGCCCGGCTCCCGTCGGCCGCGAGAAAGGCCAGCTGCGCGACGGCTTCCGTTACGCGTGGAGCAACCCGGTGCTTCGCTCGACGCTGCTGCTCGTCGCGGTCGTCGGAACGCTTGCTTTCAACTTCCGGATGTTCTTGCCCCTGCTGGCCGACAAGGTCTTCTCGGGTAACGCAGCGACGTTCGGTGCCCTCTCCGCCATGATGGGGGTCGGTACGATCTTCGGTGCACTGGGGGTGGCATCGGCGTCTAATCCGACCCGCAAACTGTTGCTCGCGTCGGCCCTCGCCTTCGGCACTTTCCTCATAGCCGTCGCCTTCGCACCGACCCTTACCTGGGCCATGGTGGCGATCGTTCCGATGGGTGCGGCGAGCGTCGTGTTCGCGTCCACGGCGAACTCAACCCTTCAGATGGAAACCGCGCCTGCGATGAGAGGCCGGGTCATGGCGCTGTTCGGGGTCGTGTTCCTGGGGAGTACGCCCATCGGCGGTCCCCTGATGGGCTACGTCGCCGAGCACATGGGCACCCGTGCGGCGATGGCGATCGCGGGCGCTGTGACCCTGATAGCGGCGATCTTCGCTCTCAGGAAGCGCCTCCGGAGCGAGGCCGCGGGAGTACTCAAGAAAGCCGGGACGACGCTATCGACCAGGAGAGACGGCCGGAGACCGCCCACTCGCTCCCGCAGCTTGGGTCTCAGAAAGACGAGACGTTCAGAAGAGGTTCCTGAACGCCGTCCGGATCATCGCTCGAGTTCCAGTTCGTCGTCCCGGAAGAGATGAGCGCCGCGAGCACCTGAGCGGGTACATCCGGTACCGATACCTGCCTGGCTCTCTCACGTCCGGGGAGTCCCGTACGTTTACCTATCGATGAAGCCGCCCTTCCAACGCCTCATAGACGACCATTCCGGGGCCGTGAAAAGGTTCCTGGCCGCTGCCGTGGGGCCGCCTGAGGCCGAGGACTGTTTCCAGGACACCTTCATCGCCGCCCTCGCCGCCTATCCACGGTTGCAGAGGACGGACAACCTCAAGGGGTGGCTGCTTACCATCGCTCGCAACAAGGCGATCGATCACTTCCGTGCGACGAAGAAGGTGAGTCCCGGAACCATCCCGGAGATCCCGCACGAAGACCCCGAGATGATCGACCCGGCCTTGATCGCGGCGGTGGCTTCGCTGCCGGAGAAGCAGCGCAGCGCGGTGGCCCTGAGGTATGTGACCGACCTGCCGTTCAAAGATGTCGCCGACATCATGGGCTGCAGCCCCGAGGCGGCCAGGAGGAGCGTCCACGAAGGCATAAAGAAGCTCAGAGAGGTATGGGAGCCATGAAGAAGGTAGAGGAAGAACTGAAGAAGATGAGCCTCACCGTGACGGCACCGGACGTCCCGGCGTTGATCGAACGAGCCATGGCCGAGAACCTCGTCGACGTTGCCTACGCGACCGTCGACTCACCGGTCGGACCATTGCTCGCGGCCTCGACCCCGAAGGGCCTGGTCACGCTCGCCTACACCGAGGGGCGAACCGATGACGTGCTCGAACGTCTGTCGGAACGGGTATCCCCCCGGGTGATCGAAGCCCCCGAGCGACTCGACGACGTTCGCAAGCAACTGGATGAGTACTTCGAGGGCCGGCGCACCAACTTCGACCTCGACATCGACTGGCAGCTATCGAGCGGCTTCGCCCGCAAGATCCTCAGGGCCACCGCACGCATCCCCTACGGATCACTGCTCACCTACCGGGACATCGCACGGAAGGCCGGTAACGAGAAAGCCAGTCGCGCCGCCGGGAACGCACTCGGTTCGAATAGCATCCCGATCGTCGTCCCGTGCCACAGGGTGGTCCGGACCGGCGGGGGGCTCGGCGGCTACACCGGCGGACTGGCCAAGAAGGAGTTCCTGCTCGGGCTCGAGGGAGCGTTGAGTTAGTCGCTCAGGGTCAGCTCGACCCATTCCACGAGGGCCCCGAGATAGCCGGGGTCGATCGTGTGTGCCATCTGAGATTCCTTGTAGGTGATGTCGCAGCCCGCATCCTCGAGCAACTCGCGGGCGCGGCGGGAGAACTCGACGCCGATGACCGGGTCGAGCACACCGTGGCCGAGCGCGACGCGGAACCCCTCACGGTCCCCGAGGTCGAGAGTGAAGTCGGGAACGTCGGGCAGGAACCCCGAGAACGCCATCAGACCGGCGGGCTCCGGCCGTCCGGCCCCCAGCGCGAGGGGATACGCCATCACCGCTCCCTGGGAGAACCCGCCGATGATCACCTTGTCGAGCCCGAAACCGTGCTCGGCGACGAAGAGATCGAGCCAGCCCTCCAACAGTGCGAAGGAGTCCCGGAACGTCGGCGGGTCCGGGTAGCCGACCTCCCTCGAGACGTACCAGTGGGCGCCCCCGGGGGGCAGCATGAGGGGAGCCCTCGGGGTGATTCCGATCAGCCGCCGGTCGGGGTCGATCAGATCGAACAGTGGATACAGATCGCGCTCGTCGGCGCCCCTGCCGTGGAGGAGGAGTACCGCGCCTTCGGGGTCACCGGCGGAGGGCCGCGTCAGGTACACGAGATCCTCGAGGCTCGCCACTACCTGCACACCTCGGGGAGCTCGCCGGGAACCGGAAGCGGGAGCGGCCGGATCTGGACGACGCGTTCGGTCACGAACCTCTGCTTGCCCACGATCACCTCGACATCAACCCCCGACCGCGTGTCCCCTTCCTTGAGGACCGCACCCGGGATCGCCGCGGCGACAAACTGAGCCATCTTCTCTTGCTCCACCTCGTACACGATGACTGTGTGTCTGTAGTTGAGCCGGTCGGCATTCGCGAGGTCGACAACCTGAACGCCCTCGGTCGAGCCTTCACTCATCGTAGCGTTCTGCAGTTTCCCTTTGGCCGAGTCGGCAACGCCATCCTCCCCGGTGCCGTTGTAGATCCCGACCCTGATCGTCGCAGGGTCGATGTCGGGAACGTTGTCGGCATCCTTCGGTGACTCGTTGTTCGCGATCGCGTCGAACATCACCTTCAGCGTGTCGAGGTCGGGAGCCACGATGCTGAGACCGGAGTCCATCGTCGTCGCTCCGAAGTTGGGCGCGGTGTAGGCCTCGTAGTTCTCGGGGTCGAAGGACCTGAACCTTTGGAGCACATGCAGCAATCCGATCAGGGTCGTGTGGTCGTCGATCACGACATTGTCTCCGGCCACTTCCTTGAGCTTCAAGAGCTTTCCCAAGTCAAGAAGGGTGCCCGGCGACGTGACCTTGTTCAGTGCTGCAGAGAGGAACTTCTGCTGGTTCTGGATGCGAGCGAAGTCCCCCTCGCCGAAAACCTTGCGAGACCGTACGAACCGGATCGCCCGGTCGCCGTCGAAGTGCACCATCCCAACCTCTTGGGACGTGACCTCGATGCCGGTGGCAGAGTCGAACGGGATCGGTTCGGCGATGCAGATATCGACGCCCTCAACCGCATCGACCAGGTCACGGAAGCCTGCGATGTTGACCTGCGCGTATTTGTTGATATCTATGCCGGTGATCTTCTCAACGGTCTTGACCAATTCGTTGCGACCGTCCTGGAGAGCTTCGTTGATCTTCCCCATCTCGCCGTTGGCGTGCTCGATGTAGTAGTCGCGGGGGAACTGCACCATCGTTACGTGGTCGGTCTCGGGGTCGATGTGGGCGACGATCAGGGTGTCGGCGCGTTCGCCGGTGATCGGGTTGCCGTTCTCGTCGACCGTCCCCGCACCGAGATCGAGCTGCTCCGCCTCGGTGAGACCCTCACGGGAGTCCGAGCCGACCAGGAGCACGTTGAACGGATCCTGTTCCCTTTCCGGGGGCCCGACCTCCGGGATCTCCTCTTGAACCTCTCTCTGGAGCGCGAAATAGCTCCAGGCCCCGTAACCGGCGATCCCTCCGAGGATGAGAACGATCACAAGCGGGATCGCGACCCACTTCTTCTTGAGGTGCCGGAGGGAGCGGAACCGTCTGAAGCGGGCGCGCGTGCTGACGCCCCGGATCATCCCGGTCATGCGCTCGCTCTGTAATGGATCTCTCTTCTTGAAGGGGTTCCTCATCGGCTACCGAGTATGAGTGGCCGCGGGACCGAAAGGTTGCACGGGGAACTCACCCGCACGGAATCTCCACAACGGTGGGCGTCGGAAAGGGACCGAGCTCTCAGTTCCGACCGCAGATGATCGGGATCTCGCACCGCCTGTCGGTCTGGCCCGAGGCCATCCCGACGAACGACAGGGCGATCAGCAGAACCCCAAGAACGACCGCTACCGCCAACCACGCCAGGGGAAGGCCCCGGCGGGGTGAGCCCGGATGGAGGTTCGTCTCAGGCTCCACCGCGGGAGCGTCGAACGAGATCTCGGCCAGAACCGATCGTGCATCCTCGAGTTGCGGTCGCGGGACCCGGATGGTGACCGGCGACCATGGATTCGACCCGCCGTAGAGCCATGCGGAATTCCCGAACTCCCTGACGATGTCGGTCTCGACACCGGCCACGTTCAACCGGCCGGCCATCAGGTTGGCGTCGATGTCACCTCGGGCCGATGCAAGGGTGACCCAACCGTCGTCGGAGCCGGCCGGATGTGCCACGGCGCTACCGCCCTCCGAAGATGCTCCGGGCGATGACCATCCGTTGGATCTGGTTGGTGCCTTCGTAGATCTGGGTGATCTTCGCGTCGCGCATCAGGCGCTCCACCGGATACTCCTTTATGTAGCCGTAGCCACCGAGGGCCTGCACGCAGTCCGTCGTGACCGACATCGCGATATCCGAGGCGTAGCACTTAGCGATCGCAGCAAGGTAGGAAACCCTCGGCTCCGGCTTCAGATCCCAGGTGCTGTTGTCGATCGCGGTCGCGGCCTGGTACACGGCGAGGCGCGCGGTCTCGATCTTCATCGCCATGTCG
>JAENWQ010000168.1 GCA_016649855.1 Actinomycetota bacterium
AGCACGCCAAGTGGGGCAAGGGCACGATCATCGATATCAATCGCTCGGCCATCGGCCTGGAAGCCACGATCCACTTCCCGGCGGCCGGGGGGGACAAGCGCCTGGACCTGACCCTCGCCCCGCTGACACCGGTCGCCTAGCGTGAAGACCAGGCAGTATCCGCCTGGCTCGCTGAGGCAGCGGGCGAGGATCCTCAAGGGTCAGTATCTCAACCACCGCTTCGAGCGGGGCTCGCCGATCCCGCCCCTGCCCCGCGACGCGATCGAAAACGTCCTCAACGTCGAGGTCGTCCTTCCTCCGGCTCGCCTGCTCATGGCGCCCGGCACCCAACCGACCGAGGGCTTGCTGTTCCTCGCGTCCCTGGCCCGGGGGCTTCAGGCAAAGACAGTGTTCGAGATCGGAACCTTCACCGGGCTAACGAGTTGGACGCTGGCGCGCAACCTGAACGGAGCGCAGGTGCACACCCTTGATATCCCACCCGACGAGCTCGGGGTGTTCGAGCTGGAGGGTAGCGATGAGTTCCACCCCTCGACCTCCACGCCGATGGCATACGAATCGATCCCGCTCCAGGGAGGCACGGTTACGCAGCACTGGAGCGACTCCGCCCGCTTCGACTTCTCCCCGTGGACTCACGCGGTCGACCTCGTTTACGTCGACGGCGCGCACTCCGACGATTACGTGCGCAGCGATTCCAAGAACGCTCTCGCCATGATCGGTGATGCCGGCGCGGTCGTATGGGACGACTACTGGCGTCTCTCGCCTGGCGTGAGCCGAACGCTGAATGCGATGGCCTCGGAACGCCACCTCTACCGGGTTCCGGGGACGCGTCTGGTCGTGTTCTTCACACCCGCGGCAAGGACGAGGTTCCTGAACTCCTAGCGGGCACTAGTTCTCGATGATCTCGATCGAGTTGATGAACGCGGGGTTGACCGGCATCGAGGCGAGAGCGGGATCGCTTCCGCCCTGGGTCTGCAGCTCGTTGAGCTTGAGGAGGACGCCGAAGCTCGCGGCGTCTACCTGACCGAAGATCGCGTAGTCCTTCGGCAGCCCCGCCGGCTTGGGCTTTCCCTCTTCCTTGGCGACGTCGTGGGTGATGATGAACCACTGGCTTCCCCCGGTGTTCGGTCCGGAGTTGGCCATCGCTACGGTCCCCAGCTTGTAGACGCTCGACTTGCCGGGTAGTTCGTCCTGGATCGCGTAGCCGGGATCGTCGGGAGGAACCCCGTTCAGTCCGTTCGGATCGCCCGTCTGGATCACGAAGTTTCGTTCGACCCGGTGCCACAGGAGTCCGTCGAAATACCCCTCCTGCGCGAGGAAGACGAAGTTGTTGACGGTGTCGCGGGTGTCATCTTCGAGGAGGTCGAGCTCGATGTCCCCGCACGATGTCGAGATCACCGCGGTGTAGTCGACCCCCTCCTTGAGAACGTCCTTGGCCTTGGCGTACTGCTGTGAAGCGGCCGGATCTGGCCTGGTTCCCCCGCATGCGACCTCTCCCGTAGGGGTTGCCGTGGGGGTGGGGGTGAGGGTGGATGAGGCGCCCGGGTTGTCACCACTCGCCTTCTCGTCTCCTCCCAAAGAGGATCCGATCGCCACCGCGAGGACGACGATGAAAAGGAGCACTCCGCCGATGCGGATCATCCGCTGGCGCCGGTAGGCCGCGTGGGCGGCGGCACGCTTCTGGTTCTTGAACTCCTTGTGGCGGGCTCTCTTGTCGTTGCTACTGCTCACTTATCTCCTCCAACGGTCACGGCGGGCGGCGGCACGCTCGTGGCGGGATGCTCCGGTCTCTGCCAGTCGGTCGAGATGATACGCGAGCACCGCGGCAACCCTGTCCGGGGTCAGCGGAGCGGGGGCCAGGGCGTCGGCGATCCCGAACGCGAGGAGGTCGCGCGCGGTCAGCTTCAGCAGGGAGGCTGCCCGATCGGCCTGGGAGGCATCGCGCCACAGGATCTCCGCGGCGGCCTCCGGCCCGATCACCGAGAAGATCGAGTCCTCGTAGGCGACGAGGACGTCCGCTGTCGCGAACGCCATCGCCCCGCCGCTCCCGCCTTCGCCGGTGACGACCGACAGGATCGGAACCGGCGCCTCGAGCATCGCCTCGAACAGCGCCGCTATCTCCCACGCGATCCCGCCGGCCTCCGATGCCTCCGAGGGATCGGCCCCCCGGGTGTCCACGAGCGTGACCACCGGGATGTCGAGCCGGCCGGCGATCTCGATCGCCCGGCGGGCGAGCCGGCAACCGGCTGGACCGGGCGCGAGTTCGGAATCGAGGGCTATCACCACCGCACGCCGGCCGGCGACCCGAGCGAGCGCGGCGAACACCGCCGGATCTTGCGCCCCGGCCCGGTCACCGCGCAGCTCGACGTAGCTCTCCGAGGCCTCGCGCGCCAGCCCGGGGCCCCTGGCGCGATCGGGATTCCGGGCTTCGAGCACCGCTTCCGATCCGGTGAGCGACTCGGCTGGCGCAGCGACCGATGGCGGCTCCACTGGCTTGGGGTCGTCGGGGGCCAGCGTCGCAAGCACGTTCGAGAGGAACGAGGGGAGGTCTCCTTCGGAGATCACATCGTCGACGAGTCCGTGGCGGAAGGCGGAGGTCGCGGTGTGCGAGTTCGGATCGAGCTCCCGTCCGGTGAAGCGCGCTGCAACGCGTGGACCGGCGAAACCGATGGTTGCGCCCGAGACGGCGACCGTCACGTCGGCGAGCGCGCCCGCGCTGGCGAGCACCCCACCCGTGGTCGGTTGACCCAACACCGCGATGTATGGCTGATGGGCGTCCGCGAGCTTCAAGCGGGCGGCCACGATCCTCGGCATCTGGATGAGTGCGCGCATGCCTTCCTGCATCCGCGCACCGCCGGTCGACGTGCGGAGGATGAAGGGAACGCCTCGGTCGGCCGCGCGTTCGAAGGAACGAGCGATCCGTTCGCCGGCGACCTCTCCCATCGAGCCGCCCATGAAGCCGAACGAGAACACGGCAAGTTCAACGCTTCGCCTACCGATGGTTGCGGGCCCGGTGATGACCGATTCGTCCGTTCCGGATCTGTCGCGCGCTCTCCCCAATGCGGCGCGGTAATCCGGGTACTCGAGTGGGTCGCGCGATTCGAGTCCGTCCGAGATCGGTTGGAATGAACCCTGGTCGGCTAGGTCCTTCACGGCTGGAAACCCCTATCTACCTGCTAATCTTCGGCGGCTACCGGCGAATCACGGTAGCAGGCCTTTCGTCTCGAATCTCAAGGAGCAAACGAAGGTGGCTTCAGGCAGAGCGCGCATCCTCGTGGCCAAGCCCGGACTCGATGGGCACGACCGCGGCATCAAAGTCGTGGCCAGGGCGCTGAGAGATGCGGGCATGGAGGTCATCTACACGGGCCTCCACCAGACCCCCGAGCAGATCGCGTCTGCTGCCATCCAGGAGGACGTCGACGCGGTCGGCATGTCGTGCCTCTCGGGCGCGCACATGACCCTCTTCCCCAAGGTCGTGGAGCTGCTCAAAGAGCAGGGCGCCCACGACATCCCGGTGTTTGGCGGCGGCATCATCCCCGAGGCCGACATCGCCAAGCTGAAAGCTGCCGGCATCGACGAGATCTTCACCCCGGGCGCGACGACCAAGGCCATCGTCGACTGGGTCAACGAGCACGTGGCCAATAAGCAGGAGGCGTAGTGGATCTTTTCGAGTACCAGGGCAAGGAGGTACTTCGACGCTTCGAGGTTCCCGTGCCCGAGGGCCGCGTAGCGAAGACCCCCGAGGAAGCTGCAGATGCCGCCAAGTACCTCGGCGGCAAGGTCGTCGTTAAGGCGCAGGTCCAGGTCGGCGGCCGGGGCAAGGCTGGAGGCATCAAGCTGGCCGAGACACCCGAAGAAGCGCGCGCGGTTGCCGAGCAGATCCTCGGCATGGACATCAAGGGCCACGTGGTCAAACGAGTGCTGGTGGAGCGAGCCGGTGACATCAAGGAGGAGTACTACGTGTCGTTCCTCCTCGACCGTTCGAACCGCAACTTCCTTGGGATGATGTCCGCCGAGGGGGGCGTCGAGATCGAAGAGGTCGCGGTCTCGAACCCCAAGGCGATCTCGCAGGTTCACATCGATCCACTCCTGGGCTTCTCTGACTTCCATGCGCGCAAGCTCGTCTTTGGAGCGAACCTGGACCCTGCCGCGCGCAAGGGTGCGATCGAGATGCTCCCCAAGCTCTACCGTGCGTTCGTCGAGCTGGATGCTTCGCTCGTCGAGGTGAACCCGCTGGTGCTTACCGGCGACGGAAAGGTCGTTGCCCTCGATGCGAAGGTCACGGTCGACGATTCGGCCGCTTACCGACATCCGATCTTCGAGGAGTTGAAAGCTGCACAGGAGATCCCAGAGCAGGAACGACTCGCCAAGGAGAAGGGCCTCAACTTCATCAAGCTCGACGGCAACATCGGGGTCATCGGAAACGGCGCCGGCCTGGTGATGTCGACCCTCGATGTCGTCAAGGACGCCGGCGGTGATCCTGCGAACTTCCTCGACGTGGGCGGCGGCGCCGACGCCGACATCCTGTCGGCCGGCCTCGAGGTCATCACTTCGAACCCAGAGGTCAAGAGTGTGTTCGTCAACATCTTCGGCGGGATCACACGTTGTGATCTGGTAGCTGCGGGCATCCTCGACGCGCTCAGCCGGTTGGACATGAAGGTGCCGTTGGTGGTTCGTCTCGACGGGACCAACGCGGAACAAGGACGCGAGATGCTTGCGGATCAACCTCACGAGATGCTGATCCCGGCCGAGACGATGCTGGGCGCGGCCGAGACGGTCGTCGAGCTCGCTACCAGCAGCGGATCGTCTCGACGATCTGCCGAACGTAAGGGGGCCTGAGAGACCGTGTCGATCCTTATCGATGAGAACACCAAGCTCGTTGTCTCGGGGCTGACCGGACGCGAGGGGTCGTTCCACTCGCTCCGCAACCGGGACTCCGGAACCAAGCTCGTCGCAGGAGTCACTCCCGGTAAAGGGGGCCAGGATGTCGACGGCGTCCCGGTGTTCGACACGGTTGCGGAAGCGGTCGAACAGACGGGCGCCAACACCTCGATGGTGTTCGTTCCGGCCCGGTTCGCTGCAGACTCTGCGCTCGAGGCCTTCGACGCGGGGTGCGGCACGATCGTCGTCATCACCGAGAACATCCCTGCGATGGATATGGCCCGGGTCGTTTCCTACATCCGCGTCAACGGCGACGCCACCCTGATCGGACCCAACTGCCCCGGCGTTCTCTCGCCCGGGAAGGCCAACGTCGGGATCATCCCGACGGAGATCGCCAGGCCTGGTTCGATCGGCCTCGTATCGCGCTCCGGCACGCTCGTTTACCAGATCGTGCACGAGCTCACCCAGGGTGGTCTCGGTCAGTCGACGTGTGTCGGCATCGGCGGAGATGCGATCCCCGGGAGCGATTTCATCGACATCCTCGGCAAGTTCGAGGCCGATCCCGAGACCGAGGTCGTCGTGTTGGTCGGCGAGATCGGCGGTGACGCTGAAGAGCGCGCCGCGGCGTGGGTCAAGGACAACATGACCAAGCCCGTCGTCGCCTATATCGCCGGCCGCACCGCCCCTCCGGGCAAGCGCATGGGTCACGCAGGTGCCATCATCTCGGGCTCGAAGGGAACCGCCTCGGCCAAAACCGAGGCCCTCGAGGCCGCCGGGATCAGGGTCGCCATGAACCCCAC
>JAENWQ010000035.1 GCA_016649855.1 Actinomycetota bacterium
AGCTGCTCACCGAACGCATGAGCTTCGTCGGGTCCCATCCCGGAAGACGGCTCGTCGAGGAGGATCACATCCGGGTCGGTCGCGAGGACCGAACCGATCTCGATCAGCTTGAGCGTCCCGTAAGGGAGACCGGAGAGGCTGCTGTGCGCTAGATGGGCAAGGCCGATGAAGTCGAGCACCTCCATCGCGCGGGCTTTCGCCCGACGTTCGGCGAGCCACGTGTGCGGCATACCGAACATGCCGGAGATCGGGCCGTAGCCGATGCGTGCGTGCTGAGCGAGCAAGTAGTTCTCGAGAACCGTCAACTCCTTGACGAGCCCGATGTTCTGGAACGTGCGTCCGATGCCGAGAGCCACCTTGCGGTGAGTGGGGAGGAGCGAGATATCGCGGTCCCGGTACGAGACCTTGCCGGAATCGGGCGAGTAGAGACCCATGATGCAGTTGAACAGCGTCGTCTTCCCGGCGCCGTTGGGCCCGATGAGCCCGACGATCTCCCACTCGGGAACGTTGATCGACACGTTATCGAGGGCCTGCAAGCCGCCGAACCGGATGCTCATGTCCCTGACCTCGAGGACGGCCATCAGGTGCTCTCTTCCGGTGGGGGAGTGGAGTTCCCGCGCACGCGGCTCAGGAGCCCCGCTTTGTGGCGCGACTTTCCGTCCGGATGCATCGTGAAGCGGTTGCCAGCGAACCAATTGGTCAGCGGCCGGATCTGTTCGGCGATGCCCCCGGGGAACTTGATCATCGTCAATAGAGCGAGGCCCGGACCGATCAGGAGGGTGAACTCCTCGGGATCCCGGTCGAGCTTCGAGAGAAGGTCGCTCAGCGGCGTCGCCAGGTCGATCAGATAGGGGAACAGAGCGAAGAACATCGAGCCGATCACGACCCCGGCGCGTTTCCCGAGCCCGCCGACCACGACCATCAGAACCCACAGCAGTGCGCTCTCGAAGCGGAAGTCGTTGGCGACCACGATCTGGCGCCGGTAGGCGAACAGAGCGCCTGCCAGTCCGGCGAAAGCACCCGAGAGCATGAAAGCCATGAGCTTGTAGGCAGTGACGTTCACCGCGTACGACGCGGCCACCGGCTCGGAGTTCTTGATCGCCAACACGGCTCGTCCGATGCGCGATGCGAGGAACCTCCAGTCGATGAACAGACAGACACCGAGCGCGGCGATGCAGAAGACCATGTAGCGGTGATCCGTGAGGAAGACCTCGGGGCGGGGAGCGGGCATCCCGGCTCCCCCTCTCGTGAGGCTCGGGATCTCGAAGATCGAGTTCACCGCGACGAACCCATAGGTGAGCGTTATGAGAGCGAGGTAGAGGCCCTTGATGCGGAGCGCCACGATCCCGAGCAGACCCGAGGCGATGATGCCGCTGAGGATCGCCAGCGCGACGGCGACCGCGAAGGCACCCGCGGGAGCGGCGGTGCACCCTTCTTCGGGGAGACATCCGGCTCGTTCCGTGACGTGCTGTGCCGCTACGAACGCCGCCAGACCCACGAACGCGTGATGGCCGAGGGAGACCTGCCCGGTGTAGCCGAGGATCACGTTCAGAGAGAGACCGATGATCGCGAAGATGACGGCTTGAGAGATGTGATCGGCCCACAGCCCCTCGAGGGTTGCGAGGCGCCAGCTCACGATCCCGACAAGGACCGCGATAGCGGCGACGCGCACGCCCCAGCCGCGCGTATCGGGCCTCCACCTGGCCGCCTCTGGCGCGACGGGGACGGTGACCGTCGGTTCGGCAGTGGTCATCTCAGGCCTCCTTCCCGAGGAGACCTTGCGGACGCGCCAGGAGCACCACCAGAAGGACGACGAAGATCATGACGTGCTCAACTCCGAAGACGACGAGGTTGAGCGTCTTGTCTCCGATCGTGAAGTGACCTCCCGCCCAGCCGCCGACCGACTGCACCACGCCGATGACGATGCCCCCGATGAAGGCGCCCGGGAGGCTGGTCATCCCCCCGATGACAGCCGCGGCGAACGCCGGGATGAGGATGTTTGAGGTCATCACCGCAGGGATCAGGGTCCCGGTGAGAGGGATATAGAGGATCCCTGCGACCGCTCCGAGAACCGCGGAGACCCCCCAGATGAACCGCGACATGCGCGGGACGCCGATACCGACCACCTTGGTGGCGAACGAGTCCTGGGATGTCGCCAGAACCGCGAGCCCCAGATCGGTGCGAGAGAAGAACCACGCGAGGAGGCCGCCGAGGGCGGCGAACACGCCCAGCGCGATCAGTCGCTGCGGCTCGATCGTGAGCTCGAAGATCGTTATCCCTGCGGGGTTTCCCGCCGCATCGAGGGCCGGCATGAGCGGCCTGAGCGATTGTGGCTCGATCCGGAAGATGAGGATCTCGAGCCCGATGAGGGCCAGCGTGATGGCGATCGTGGCGACGAGCACGTTGATCCGAGGGGCGTCGATCAGGGGCCGGATCACGACCCGTTCGAGGGCCAGACCGAGCACGAGGGTCCCAGCGATTGCGATGATGACCCCCAGCCAGAAGGGGAGTCCTGATGAGAGGCACATGAACAGGAAGTACGCGCCGATCGTTCCGAACTCGCCCTGGGCAAAGTTGAACACCCGTGTGCCCTTGTAGACCAGCACGATGCCGAGAGCGACCAGTCCGTAGACCGCACCGTTCATCACACCGAGGGTGATGAAGGCGTTGGGTCCGTTCTCCACGTTGTTCCCGAAGAACAGACCAAGCGCCAGCAGGACGGCCAGGACTATCGAGACGTGCGGGGTCCTCACGGGACTAGAAGTCCGTCTTGAATGCGGCTTCGGTCACGAAGCGGTTGTTCGCGCAGTCGGCCCGAAGCAGGTGCATCGAGGTTCCTCCGAGGTGTCCGCCGTTGAAGGCGACATCAGGGTTCACGCCGGTCTTGTAAGGCTTGCTGTTCAGGTTGTAGTAGATGAAACGTTCGCGTGAGAGATCCTTACCCGGTGCCTTGAGCATCTCCGCGATGACCTTCGAAATCCCCCACAACCCGAACATGATGTCATCGGTACCTCCCGAACCACGGAAGTTCGGATCGTACTTGTTCGAGTCGACGAAGGCGGGCCAAGCACTGAGGAAGCGAGCGTTGTCGATGGACCGGCTGTTCTTGCAGGCGACGTTGGCGACGGTGTCGAGGCCCTTGGTCAGTCCGTAGCCGACCCACTGAGGGCGGTACCCCTGGTTGACGGCGGCCTGAGCAAGCTGGATGAAGAAGGTCGGCGAGGTGAGGATGTGGACATTCTCGATCCCCCTCTGGTTCAGCTCGGTGGCGATCGCCTGAGCTTCAGACGCCCCTGCGGTCTTGGCGACAGGCTTGTCGTAGTCGACCGAGGCCCCCTTGTCGCCCATCGCGCTTACGAACGAGTCGTGACCGTCACGGAAGGTAGGGGTGTTGAACCAGACGAATCCGTTGTCCTCCCCAGCGGCTCCGAGCTGATCGACGAGGAGGTCAGCCAGCAAGGGACCCTGCTGGGCGTACGACAGCCAGATGGCGAAGTAGTTCGGAAGCGTCTCGAGACCGATCTCGGTCACCCCTGCAGAGATATAGGGAACCCCGACCGACGCGGCGTACTTGGCGCAGGCCTGGATCTGGTCGGTCCCGGCTACGCCGACGAGCAGGAAGACGTGTTCGTCCTCGACCATCTCGCGACATGCGGTCACGGCCTGTGACGGGTTGTACTCGTCATTGCGGAAGACGACCTCGACGTCGCGGCCGTTGATCGACAGCTTCTGCGAACGGAGGTAGTTCCAGAAGAGGTCTTTACCCTTCTGGAAGGAAGCAGAAGGGACCGGAGCTGCGCCGGTGATCGGCGCGTGGATGCCGATCTTGATCGTGCTGGCGGTGACGCCGGTGGTGTCGCCGCCCGTCGGTGCTCCGGGATCGCTCGGCCCTTCAGGATCCCCGGGGGCATCCGAGCCGCCGGTGTCGCCACCGCCACCGCTTGGCGTGGTTCCACCCGTGGTTCCCGGATCGAGGACCTCCCCGGTCTCGGGGTCTAAGAGCGCCCCGGTCTCGGGATCGATGACGGCGCCCGTCTCGGGATCGATGACGGCTCCGGCCGGCAGACCGGAGAAGCCGGCCGCCTGGTCAGCGACGCCGTCCTTCTGTCCGCAGGCAACAGCCACCAGCAACATGGCGAGCACCACGGCGATCATCGAGGTTCTCCTGCGGTAAGACACGACGGCTCAGGCCTTTCTCTTCGGGAAGGGAAGGCGAGCGACCAGCTTCGAGATGCTGTCGCGCGCGGACTTGGATGTAGCGATCAGGGCTCCGAGCGGGCCCGGCGATCCGACGGCAGTGGCGGCGGGGTCGACACCCTTCCGTTCGGCATTGATGCGGTGGATCTGTGCGAGCACGCCTCCGGGGCGGGCCCCCGTCGACGACTCGAGGACCACCGAGCGCAGCGCCGAGAAACCGATCATCCCGGCGAGCAGACCCAGCCACGCGTACCAGGGGAGACCGCCGACCTTCGAGAAGATCTCCTCGGCTGCGGTTTCGCCGGAGGCAAGGTCCACGGGTTCTTCGGTCGCTTCTGGGGTCCCGGTATCCGAGTCCGAGGTGGTCGATACGCCGCCGCTCGATCCGGTATCGACGGGATCGAAGCCTCCGGAGTCGGTCGACGGATCCGAAGTCTCAGGGTCGATGACCTCGGGCACCTCGGGAAGGGGTGGTTCGGTGAAGACCATCTCGGTGAGCACGCCGTGCTCTTCCTCTTGGGCACCGCCGGCGAGGACCACTCTCCAGTTGGAATCAGTTGCCGGGTCGAACGCCTTCTCCTTCGGCTGAACCGGCTGCAGCATGATGGCGGCTATCGGGACCTCGCCCGTGGCCCACTTCTTCGCGAAGCGCGTCAGGTCAAACGACCATGCGAAGCGCTCGACCTTGTCGCCCTCGGCGTCACGAACCTTGACCTTCTTGCGGGTCGCGATCGGATCCTTACCGGTGCACTTGAACTTGGGCGCCTCTTCGTACTCACGGGCCTCCCCGTCGCCGAAGAACTGCTCGATCATGCAGGCCTGGAGCTTCTTCTTCTCGTGGTTGAAGGACTGGGACTGCTCATCGTTCGCCTCGATGAAGGTGGCCTTGAAGCTCTTGACCTTGGCTCCGAAGGGAACGAGGGAGAGATCGAAGCCGACCGCCGACATCATCTCGGGGGTCTCGTAGTCGGAGTTGGCGACCATGACCGGAAGGCGTCCGGGCTCGCAGGACTCGGTCTGTTCCGGAAGCCCTCCGCCCGGAGTCGTGGGACAGAAGGTATTAGGGCCCTCGAGCGTGATGATGTCGGCGTCGGTCGTGGGGTCGGTTATCGCCTGGCTCTGCTGGCTCTCCCAGTAGTAAGCCGAGCCGGCCACGCCGGGCTTGACCCTCTCGGTCTTGTTCTTCTTGGCCGAGGCCACGGGGGCGACCAGCGCCACGGCGGCAAACATTAGGACTATTAGGAAAGAACCGCCCCGTCTCACCGGATGCAACCCCCGTTCATAGGAAGCAGAAAGTGTCTATGAGGGAGGGATTTGCCCTCCGGCGCCGTATTCC
The DNA here is from genome assembly GCA_016649855.1 of Actinomycetota bacterium. Classification (GTDB taxonomy): domain Bacteria; phylum Actinomycetota; class CADDZG01; order CADDZG01; family WHSQ01; genus WHTI01. The sequence goes on from JAENWQ010000035.1 coordinate 5,534, forward strand.
TGCTTCTAACCGGAGACGCCGGAACCACTGCCTCCGGAGGACAGACCAAGAAGACCCCCTATCAGGAGATCAGGCAGCTATGAAGAGGATGCGAGCGGTGTGGCAGTCGTTCCGAACCGACGTCGACAGGCGGGTACGCACCGGCCGCATGCTGGGCCTGCTCTTCGTCGCCGGTGGCTTCATCGCCATCGCCAAGGGGTGGGACGGCGCGTCCAATCTCGTCAGGGTCGACAGCCAGCTCCCCTACCTGCTCTCTGGGGGGTTCATGGGCGTTGGTCTGATAGCCACCGGGTGCACGCTTCTGGTCCTCGCCAGCATGCGCTCCGAACGGCAGGCTCAGAGCAAGCAGTTCGAAGACATGGCGACGCTCCTGTCCCGTACGCTCGGACGGATGTCGGCCCCTGCAGGGGCCACGGGACCGGAGGCGGTCCAGGTGCTGGCCGGCCCGGAGACCTACCATCTCCCCGGCTGCCGGGTGCTCGAGGGCAAGCCCGACCTTCCCGCGATCACCGTCTCTCAGGCGGCGTCCGAGGGCCTTGCGCCCTGTCGCTCGTGCGAACCCCCTCGTCTCGCCGAGGTCACCGAGCCCAACTCGAACTAACGACTTAACGCCGCCGCCCGGTCTTGGGCCCGCGCCGGCCCTGCAGCTCGGCCGCCGGCCTCGTCTGCAGGTGCTTCATCTCGCGCTCGAGGTTCCGCGCGCAGTCCCGATGCCAGTGTTGGTGCCATGCCTCGCCATCGGGCTCGACGTAGCGAACGAGGGTGTGCTCGCCCCCGACCTCGATCGCTCCGTGGCACCCCGGGCAGGTGTAGAGCGAATGGGAGATCGTGAAGGAGAACACGACGGTGTTGCCGTCGAAGTCCTTGCCCATGAGGCTGTGTCGCCTCGTCGGAGGCCTTCGGTCGTCGGGCATCTACCCACCATATGTGGATGTGGCCGTTCGGCCGGTCCCTTCCGTTCGGCGTCAATCGGGGAGCGTGGCGACCGCGAGCTCGCCGAATCTCTCGCCCCAGATAAGTTGAGGGACGGCCTTGACCGGAAGGCTGAGGGTTGCGATGTGAGGGGCTTCCGGAACGGCTCCGGGCTCGATCGCGACAACGGTCGCCCGGCGGACGAGTTTCTGGAGTTTCGGCTCCTCCGAGGCTTCTGGGCTCCATGACACCCAGATCTCGATCGTCGTTCCGGGCTCCGCCATCGGCGATAACCCCTTGAGCCGGTAGAGGCCGATCGAATAGAGCCGTCCGGGGGCACTCGGTGGTGAGACTTGGCCGGTCTCGTCCGGCTCTGTGGCCTGAGGGGACTCCTGGTCATCGACCGGTAGATCTGCCGGTCGATCCTGACCCGGAGCACCAGATCTGAAGAAGATGAGCAGGATCAGCACTATGGGAGCGATGGAGATGAGTGCAAGGTTGCGCACACGTCGCGGCATCGGAAGATCTCCTTTCTGTAGTGCTGCCGGGGGCACCGATTCAGAGGGATCCACATCCCGAGGAATCCTGGATACCCCCGGCAGTTCCTAGGTCGTAAGCGGAGGCAGTTCGAGAACTACCCCTGGGTGGATCAGGTTCGGATTCGAAGTCAGGGCGTCGCGATTCGAGCTCCAGATCCTGTGCCAGTAGTCATCGATTTCCACGGGATCTGAGGATCGCAACTCTCGTTGGGCAATGTCCCAGAGCGTATCGCCCACGCAGATCACGTAGCGCGTGGAGTCCTGGCGAGAGCGCCCGCTGCGCCTTCCGGCGCGCGGAAACAAGCGAACCGCCTCACGCGAGCGCCCTGCGTGCTCGGGATGGATCGCCGGATGAGCTTCGCGACGAGGGACGAAGTCCTCTTCGTCCACGGGCTCACCCGCCATATGCGTCCAGGGAGGAGAGATGACCGACCCGATCCGAGAGGGTGGTGCGCTGCTGCGCGACTTCTCCTCCTGCCTGGGACCGGCGGCGAGGGCGAGACCGACCAGGGGGAGGAGACGAGGAAGGGTCGAGATGCGAGACCGGCGTGGGCGGCGGCCTCGCATGATCCTCACCCTGATGGACGCCACGATCCACGCGAGCACGTAAACGGCGCACGCCGACAGGATCCAAATCGAGACGGTGGTTACCCCTCCGAGCCACGAGGCGGTGTCGAAGATCCGGTCCATCTCTGAGCCTCCATCCCTTATGCCTCAACGCACTCCTTAATACATGCGTTTGCCTACGTTTGCCTGAGTGTGTCACTAGACCGGGCTCGTGTCAATTCGGGCTTGGTTTGTCCGCCGATTTCTAGGGTATTCAGTGGGTTAGGTACTAAAAAGGCGATGGTGGGAGAGCCCGTGGGGGACGCAGGCTTTAACAGACTTTTTTCTTCGCTCGAAGCTTCGTTCGAGGCTGCGGTGGCGGCAGAAGACGATGTCGCGGCGGCCGACCTCGCCATGAGCCTGAGACAGGGCCGGGGCCTGAGCGACATCGCTTCGAGGTCGGGCCCCCTTGTCGTTCTGCAAAGTTCGGGGGCCAGGCTTCCGGTTGCATCGGTGGGAAGGGACTTCGTCGTGGGCGCAGGGCCCGAGAATCGGCTCTTCCCGATCGACCGAACCGTCCTGGCACCCGGCGATGGCTCGGAGCCGCAGCAGATCGAGAGCACTATGATCGAGGTGCTCAGAGGACTGGCACGGCGACAGGGTCACGCAAGCCTAGAACTAACCAACCAATGGATCTGCGCGGGGACGCTGGTGGCTGTCGGTCCCGACCATCTGTCGCTCAGTACGCCGGCGGGAGATCTCCTGATCGGCATGGGGGCGATCTCCTCCATCGGATTCGGCGGCGGTGTGGATCGTGACTAAGCGATTAGGCCTTCGATCCGGGATTGAGGGGATGCGCCTTGGCCCAGGCTTGGGTTTCCTCGTGGAGCCTCTCGATATAGGTCTCCAGTTGCTTGCGGTCCACCCGCCATACGCCTCGGCCTCCCAACTTGATAGCAGGAAGGCCACCGGAGCGGACGAGCGCGTAGGCCTGAGGAACGCTCACATTCAGATACGCCGAGACGTCTTCGAGGGTCAGGAACCGGGCCTCGGCCCCCGATCCGTCCGGTGCACTCGTGGGTTGTGTGCTCTTGGGGCTCATGTTTCTCACGATAGCACCGTGACATGCAGATCCTTGTATCTGAGCCTGTTTGATTCCGTTTGAACGCCTAAGCATCGATTGAGGGGGACTTCGTGGACATCGCCGTGGCCAGGAGACATGCTCGGGCGCCTTGGATCAACCTCAGGACGATCCTCGGGTTGATCCTCTTCTTCTCGGCCCTCCTGGCGGGACAGAGGTTCCTCGAGGGAGCTCGCACGACGGTATCGGTGTGGTCTTCCACGAGAAACCTCCCGCAAGACCACGTCCTGAGCCCCGATGATCTGGACCTGGTGGAAGCTCGACTTCCTGCCTCGGTGCTGACGCGTTACGTCGTGACGGACCAGAGCCTCGAGGGAGCGATCCTGACGCGTGCCATTGGAGAGGGCGAGCTGATCGCGGCCGGGTGGGTGACCTCGGAGCAGGTGACGGATACCTCGAGATCCATGACCATCCCGGTTGCCCCCGAGCACGCGGTGGGAGGCTCCCTCAAACCGGGTGACAGGGTGGATGTGTTCGCGACCTTCGACGCCGGTGACCTACGAGCGAAGACAAGCCTCCTGCTTCGCGGAGCAGAGGTTCTTGGGGTGGTTCAAGCGGGAGGGCTCACGCTAAGTGAGGACTCCCTCGTCGGGGTGACCGTCTCCGTCTCACCAGAAGACGCAGCGCGCGTGGCCTTCGCCATCCGTACTGCCGAGATCGATCTCGTCCACGTAACGGGAGCCGTCGGAACCGGCGACACGCCGAGCGTAGGACCCGAGGATTTTCGATGAACAGGCTGAGGCTTGTGACGCTCGCCGGAAACCCGGATAGGGAAGCGGAGGTCGCTGCCGTGCTGGCGTCTCACGCCGGCACCGATCTCCTGATGCGCTGTATGGACCGGGTTGAGCTTCTCGCAGCGATGCGCGGAGGGGGTATCGACGCGATCGTCTCGGTCGGAGCGCCCGAATGGTTCGATGCGTCATCTGCCGAAGAGGCCGCAAGAGGCAATCTCCCTGTGGTCGGGGTCGTCGGTGACGCCTCCGAAGCAGACCGGCTTGGACGCCTCGGTGCTTCTCTCCTTCCGTCGGATGCGACCGCGGAGGAGATCGTGGCCCGTTGCCTGAGCAGCGAACCCGAGCTCCCTACGACGCGTCCCTCTAGCCAGCCGTCTGCACCAGACGGAAGGTTGATCGCCGTCTGGGGGCCAAAAGGGGCCCCGGGTCGCAGCTCTCTCGCGATGGAACTGGCCTACGAGATAGCTGCGGCCGAGGACGCGACGTTGCTCATCGATGGGGATCCTTTCGGAGGGGACCTCCTTCAGATGCTGGGCATCGCGGAGGAGGTACCAACCGTCGTCTGGGCCGCTTCAATGGCGGCAAAGGATGAGCTTGATGCGGCACGTTTGGAGTTGGATCTCCGGCGTTCCTCAGCCAGGGGCCCGGTCGTTCTGCCGGGGCTGCCTCGCGCAGAGTTGTGGCCCGACATCTCTGAGTTCGGATGGCGTCAGTTGTTGACGGTCGCTCGCTCATCCTTCTCATCCACGATCTGTGATTCCGGGTTCTCCCTCGAGGGAGTCGACGCGGGCCATGTCGCGAACGGTGCGGAGCGGAACCGCATGACGCGTATGGCGCTGGCCGAAGCCGACAGAGTCGTGGCTGTGTGCCGGAGCGACCCGGTCGGGATCAAGAACTTCCTATGGGCCTTCGAGGACCTCGTTCGCGTGATCGATCCCGAGAAGGTTCGAATCGTCGCCAACAGGGTCACCCGGGGGGATGAACGGGTGGTCGGTGGACTGATAAGGAAGCACCTCGGAAAGCACCCCGTTGCGTATGTGCCCGACGACCCCACTGCTTTCTCCACCGCCGTTCGGGAGGGTAAGACACTAAGGGAGATCAGCCCCGGCGGAGCCGTACCCACGGCGATGAGAGCGCTCTGCGCGTCGTTAGGTGCCCCCGTCAAGCGACGGGGTTTGATGACGAGACTGGCTGGCTCTCGATGAGCCGATCGCCGCTTTCGATCGTAGAGGACGAAGTGCGGGAGCTCGTGCGGCGCCAGGGGTTGGACCCCAGCAGGGACGGACCCGGTTTGCTGGGATCCCTCGTGGACGAAGTGATCGGGGAGTACGAAACACGCACTCAGGCGAGCAGTCTCCCGCGCATCGACGATCGTGACTCACTCAAGAGACACGTACTCGATCGAGTAGCCGGCTTAGGTCCGCTGCAGCCTTTGCTCGATGATCCAGATGTCGAAGAGATATGGATCAACGGCCCGGGGCGGGTGTTCTGTGTAAGAGAAAGCCGGCACCAGTTGACGAGCATCCAGCTCGACGACGAAGAGATCAGCCATCTGGTGGAGCGCATGCTGCGCGCCAGTGGAAGAAGGCTGGATCTATCGATGCCGTTCGTCGATGCGACCCTTGTCGACGGCTCCCGGCTACATGTCGTGATCCCGGACATCACACGGAAACACTGGGCCGTCAATATCCGGAAGTTCGTTCTCCGCGCGCATCGCCTGGATGAGCTCGTGAGGCTCGGGTCTCTCGATGAGAACGCCGCGGGCTTCCTCGACGCGTCGGTTAAGGCGGGCCTCAACATAGTGGTTGCCGGGGGCACTCAATCCGGAAAGACGACCCTGCTGAATTGCCTTGGGGCCGCTATCCCACCCAGCGAACGCGTCATCACCTGCGAAGAGGTGTTCGAGCTTCAGATCAACCTGCCGGATGTCGTCGGGATGCAGACGAGACAGCAGAACCTCGAAGGCAGGGGAGAGATCGATCTCCGGCGGCTGATCGTCGAGGCACTCAGGATGCGGCCCGATCGGGTCATCGTGGGGGAGGTCCGTCAGAAGGAAGCCCTCGACCTGCTGGTGGCGTTGAACTCCGGCTTCCCCGGCATGACCTCGATCCATGCCAACAGCGCGACCGAGGCGGTTAGGAAGCTGACCACACTTCCGTTGCTGGCCGGCGAGAACGTCAGTCATTCCTTCGTCATCCCAACGGTCGCGAACTCCATCGATATCGTCGTTCACCTCTCCCAGCGTGCCGGTAAACGGACTGTGGAGGAGATCAGGGGGATAACCGGGCGCACTGAAGGGGACCGGATCGAGACATCCCTGTTGTGGGAGCGAACAGGCGGCCATCTGACGTGGACGGGGATCCAACCACCTAGGCGCGAGAGGTTCTTGGCCGCGGGTCTCGATCTGGAAGGGATCCTTCGATGAGCTCCGCGCCTCTCCTTGCCGCCCTGGGACTACTTCTGATCTACAACGGAGTTACCACCCCCCCTGCACAGCGACGATCGGGAGTCCTGGTGGGCCTCGAGGCCCGGGCAGCGGATGCCGGGTACCCCCGGGTCTCCGGCCTTCTCTTGCTCGGGATGATCGGAGCGACGACGCTTGCCGCGTTCGTTCTCATCACCGGAATCACCTCGTCGACCGTCGTGGGATCGGCGGGGGCGGCCGTGATCTCTACCCTCCCGCTCTCCTTCCTTCGGGGGCGAGCGAGTAGGCGGCGTCGAGGGTTCCGCGACGCGTGGCCCGATGGACTGGCGACATTGATCGCGTCGGTGAGGGCGGGGGTCTCACTGCCGGAGTCATGCTCGTCGCTGGCCGACAGAGGCCCGGCCGAGCTACGCCCCGGATTCGATGCGTTCGTTTCCTCATACCGTTCCACCGGAAGCTTCGTGAGCGCGATCCACTCACTCAAGGGGGAACTGGCAGACCCGATAGCCGATCGTGTCGGTGCTTCCCTGCTTCTCGCCCATGAGGTTGGCGGCTCGGATCTGGTGAGGGTCCTAAGCACAACGGCGGACTTCATCATGGAAGATGCGCGGGTCCGCAAAGAGATCGAAGCGCGCTGGTCCTGGACCGTAACCGCGGCGAGGTTGGCGGCGGCAGCTCCGTGGCTCGTGTTGATCCTGATGGCAACCAGACCGGAGGCGGCGAGAGCGTACGACTCATCTACCGGCGCGCTGATCATCCTCGGCGGTGGGGTCGCCACCTTCATCGGGTACCGAGCGATGCTCCGCGCCGCGAGGCTCCCCGAAGAGCGGAGGCTCGCGTGAGCGTCGCGATCGCCCTGCTTGGTTCCGCCGGAATCGTTCTCTTCGTGTCGGCTCTTCCCGTCTTTCGGGGCAGATCCCTGGCCGGACGTGTCGAGCCCTATCTCGGGGGTCTCCACGGCCGGCCGAGCCCTCTACTCGCCACGAGAACAGGTGGGGTTACCGCCGCGCGGCTACAACTGATCTGGGAGAAGTACCGGCCGGGATCAACCGATCGCGTCGCGAAGAGGCTGACCGCAGCGGGCGGGGAACTCACGCCCGGAGAGTTCCGCCTCGAGCAGGTCACTTGGGCGCTCATCGCCGTGGTCGCAGCGATTCTGCTGCTGGGGCTGGCGGCAACCAGTGGTGTAGGTGTCGATCCGACGGCCGCCGCCGTCCTTGCGCTGCTGGCCCCCCTCACCGGGGTATTAGCTCGAGACTGGCTGTTGGGCCGGATGATCGTCGAGCGAACTGGGGGGCTCGTACAGGAACTTCCCACCGCGATGGACCTTCTTTCTCTCTCCATCCTGGCCGGCGAGTCCATCCCGGCAGCGTTCACGCGCGTTTCTGTGCTGATGCCCGGCGGGATCGGGGAGGAGCTTCGTCGCGTCGTCGCGGATGTGAGGGCGGGAGATCCGCTCGTCGTCGCACTCGAAACGTTCAAGCGCAGGGTTCCCGATCACGCGGTCTTTCGGCTGGTGGACGCGCTCATCACGGGGATCGAGAAGGGCGCGCCATTAACGGACGTACTGCGTGCCCAGGCTTCCGACCAACGAGAGGGGCACCGCCGGTACCTCCTCGAGTTGGGTGGGCGCCGAGAGGTCCTGATGCTCGTACCCGTCGTGTTCCTCATCATGCCCGTGGTAGTCGTTTTCGCCCTCTGGCCGGGCCTCGTTTCGCTGGATCTGTTGGTCCCGTGATGAAACCTAAAGAAGAGAGGAGGAAGACGTGTTCCTACTGTGGCTTGACCGGCTTGTGAGAAGGCACCAGGACGAAGAAGGCGACGTGCCCGGCTGGGTTCTCATCGTCCTTATGACAAGCGGATTGGTTGTCGCGATATGGGGCGTGGCTCGTGAGCGACTAGTAGCCATCGTCGAGAGTGCTCTGTCGTCTGTGTGTGGCGATCTCGGATGTTGAAACGTGATCAAGGGTCCGCTGCCGTCGAGTCGATCTTCTCCATGATCGTGATCATGGTTCTGGTTCTCGGGGTGGTGGAGATCACGTTCACGCTCTACGCACGCAACGTGATCATGGCCTCGGCTCACGAAGGTTCGCGCGCCGCTGTCGAATTGGGCAGAACTAGTGGCGAAGCCGAAGCCATCGCCATCGAGACCGTCAGGAGGTCAACGGGCAACCTGGTGAAGGATCTCGATGTTGAGGTTACGGCCCGCACGATCGGGTCCCGAGAGGTGATAACCGTTTACGTAAGCGGAAGCGCCCGTGCGCTCGGACCGGTGCCCTTCCCCATCCAAGTAACGGCAAGATCAACCTCCTCACGGGAAGCCCCGGCCCCGTGAGACCCGACGCGCGCACGACCGAGGGCGGCCAAGCCGTGATGGAAACGATCCTCTTGGGCTTGGTGCTGATAGTTCCATTGGTGTGGGCGTTGGGGGTTCTGGCCGAAGTGCACAAGGGTGCTCTTGCCACGACGGCCGCCGTGAGAGAGGCGGGGTCTGACGCCGCTCGCTCGACCTCTCTCGAGGACGGTCGGCGAGCCATCGACGAAGCGGTCGCGAGGGCTCTCGCCGACCAAGGGCTGGACCCCTCTCTGGCGGAAGTCACCTGGTCCATCGACCCCTACTTCCGCCGCGGAGGGATCGTCGAAGTTCAGGTCGCCTATCCGATAGACGTCGTCGGTGCCCCTCTGATCGGGTCGGTCTCCGGTCCTTCTGTGTGGGTGCGGGCATCCCACATCACCCGGATCGATCCTTACCGGAGCCGGGAGTGACCGGTTCTGAACGGGGGCAGTCGACCGTCCTCGTTCTGGGACTTGCGATCCTCTGTTTCGCGGTCGCCGGGATCGCCGTGGATGGAACTCGCGCATTCATCTATCGCCGAAGTCTTCAGAACGCCGCCGATTCGGCCGCGCAGGCAGGAGCTTCGCAGCTCGACGCGCTGACGTATTACCGAACGGGAGGCGATACCGTGATCGTCGACGAACGAGAAGCCCGTCTGGCGGCTGAAAGGTCCTTGAACCTGAGAGCCCTTCCGGTGGATGCAAGCTTGGCCATCGACGATTCCGGCGTACAGATCGTTCTTCGAGGCACCGTGACGACGTCGTTCCTGGGGCTGATCGGTATCCGGGAGTTGCCCGTTGCCGTAGAGGCCAGGGCCGAACCGATCGCCGGAGACTGACATCGTTTCTTTTCCACGTGAGTCGTCTATAGGACGGGCGGCCTCAAGTAATCCGCGCAACACCTCGTCGAGCGGTGGATGTTCAGGTCCACCACTAGAGAGGAGGAAGCGTGGGTCAGGAGGGATGGAAGAAGATCAGCCCGGAGACCAGACGAGAGATCTACCGGTTGGCGGTCCAGGGCAAGACCCATCGGGAGATAGGTGAAGCTGTCGGCTACACGGGCAGGTCCGTCTGCAATGTCTTGCTGCGGGTCGGCGGCGTGGTCCGCAAAGAGATGTGGGAGCAGCCAAGCCACCGGCTCAACCTCGAGGATCGGATCGAGATTCGGCTCGGCCTCGAGCGGCAGCAGTCGTTCAGGCACATCGCTCGCTGTCTCAACCGAAACGTCTCGACCGTGTCACGCGAGGTCAACGCGAACGGCGGTCGCACCCGCTATCAGCCGATGGGCGCTCACCGCCGGGCTTATCGGCGGGGACTAAGACCCAAGCCCACCAAGCTCGCAACCAACCCAGAGCTCAGGACCCGGGTGATCGCCGACCTGCTGCGGCTGTGGTCTCCTGAGCAGATCGCCACGCGCTTGAAGGACGAGTTCGGCGACGATGTCACCATGCGGATCTCACACGAGACCATCTACAAGAGCCTCTACATC
>JAENWQ010000213.1 GCA_016649855.1 Actinomycetota bacterium
CCTCGCCTATTACGTGTACCTGGAGGGGAACCCCGGTCAGACCCTCGGGAAGAAACTGCTGGGCATCCGCGTCGTCGATATGGAGGGCGGCGGGGCCATCGGGTTCGGAAGAGCCGCGATCCGCTACGTGGGACGGTTGGTTTCGGGGTTCCCGTTGGCACTCGGATACTTCTGGATGTTATGGGATAAGGACAAGCAGACCTGGCACGACAAGTTCGCCAACGCGATCGTGGTTCGGACGTCAGCGAACCCACCCACCGCGTAAGTCGCGAAACCTCAGGCGGCGCCGAGGTTCCTGCAGGTCGCCGAGGTCTCGACCTCTTCTTTCTCGGGGAACGTGCCCAGGACGTGATCCCCCAGTGGATTGGTGACGCCGAACCAGTAGTTCTCGTTCTTGAAGTGATGGAGACGGTGTGCCTTCCAGATGTACCGGTACAGACGCGTCTTCGGCTTGTAGCGCGAATGGATCAGATAGTGCGTCCATTCATAGGTCAGGAGGATGGCGGTTGCTCCAGTGATCGCGGTCATCCCCAGACGGAGCGTCGGGAAGACCAGCAGGTAGGCGAGACCGGTGAGCGGCATCGCCTTCGCCAGCACGGGAAGGGGTACGAAGATCCACTCGGTCTTGCGCGGATCCGAATGGTGAGCGCGGTGCTTGCGCGCGACCAGGGGATCGAGATCCCGGCCCAAGAACCGCTTCGGTTTCCAGTGAAGGATGAATACGTGGATGAGCCACTCGATGAACGGCTCGGCCGCGATCAAACCGGCGACCACGGCGAGGTCCCACCAGGACCAGCCACCCAGGAAGAGGCGAACAGCAGCGGCGACAAACAGGGTCGGGGCGATGATGCGCGGCGTCACCGATGACGCGAAGAAGCGGAACTCGTCCCGCAGCGTGGTTGCGGTCTTCTCGCTCATGACTCGTCTCCTGAAGTCAACGTGGCGAGCGCTTCGGTGATAGCGACCGAGCCCCTGGCGAGGAGCGCGCGTGCGGCGACCTCGGCGGCGTGCCCGTCGGAGGACCCGATCGCGGCGACGATCGTTCTGTGGGCATCGATGTCCGTGAGCTCACCGGCGATGACCGCACTCAGAGAGGCCGCCATCGGCTCGTACGTCTCCCGGAGACTGTTGAATGCGAGGCGGTAGGCGATATTGTCCGCCCCGTCGATCAACAGGTCCCAGAAGTCGAGATCGAGGCGCGCCAGCGAGCCCAGGTCCTCGGTCGCGCTCATCTCCGTCACGACCGCCTCGAGCGCGGGAAGCATCTCGGCCCGGAACCGCGTCGCGGCGAGCCGGGCGGCCTCGGGCCCGATCAGCGCGCGCATCTCGATGATGGAACGAGCGACCTCGACGTCGAGGGTGCCACCGGCACCGAACAGGAGCTGGGGAAGAAGATCGAGCCCCGCGCTGCGGCGGTAGTCGAGGGCCCGGGTCGGTTCTCCCTGGTTGATCTTGACGAGCCCCGCCTGGGCAAGACGCTGCAAGGCTTCCCTCACCGCCTGACGGTTGACGCCGAGCCTTTCGGTCAGCGCTCGCTCGGCCGGAAGCGACTCTCCGGGCTCGAGCCTCCCGGCGACGAGCTCGGCGATCAGCTGGTCGAAGACAGCCCCGGAGGCCGAGGTCTTTCGAACCGGTACCAGTTCCATCCCCGGAGCATGCCCCACTTCGCGCCACTGGTCAACTGGTCAGACCAGTACCCTCCGGTCTCCGCCCCGAACCAAAGATGCGATCCCGCGCACAAAACCCCTCAGAGCACCCCTGGAGCAAGCTCCAGGGTCTTAGAGCGCGGAAATGGGCCTGGGTCGGGGTGCGGGAAGCGGGGCGTTCTGTGCGCGAAATCGGTACGCGAAACGCGCCTTGAGGTCGGCTAGAGGCCGGAGTAGAGCGCCCAGATGACGATCCCGTTGTTCAGGGCGTGGAGGGCCATCGGGACCACGATGCTCTTGTAGCGCTCGTAGACGAAGACGAGGGCGATGCCGAGGATGAAGAGCGACGGGATCAACAGCGGGATGAAGTGGAAGCAGGCGAATATCAGGGCCGAGATCGGAGCCGCAACCTTGATCGACATCCTCGACTTCAGATATCCGTAGAGCAGACCCCGGAAGACGATCTCCTCGACGATCGGCGCCACGACCACGGTGAGCATCACCACCCACGGGAGCTGCGCGTGATCGAGGACCCCTTCCGAGCCGAGCAGTTGGTCCTCTGCGGTCGGGGTCGGCCCGAACAGGTTGACCACGACCTGGGCAACGATGCCTTCGACGATGAGGACCCCAACGATCGCAGGGATCATCAAGAGGATCGCTCCAACCGTCGGCGTCACCAACCCGGCGTCCCGGAACGTGGCCCCGCGGCGCTTGAGCACGAGGAGCCACGCGAAGAAGAGCTCGAAGGCATAGATCGTGCCGCCGGCGAAGAACAACCACCGCGTCGTCTCGAGGTCGTCCAGGTGAGGGAAGACCGCGAGCAACACCCCGACAACAACCACGCCGCCCACGAAGCCGAGAACCAGGGCGAGCACGAGATCCCACGCCTTCCACGGAACGGACCGAGAAGCATCGGTTAGTGGAGACTCTGGTGGCAGGGACTCCGCTGGCAAGGACTCTGGTGGCAGCGACATGGCCGAAACCTTAAGCGCCCGGAAGAGGGGGTGTCGGCCGGGTGACTTCCGTTCACCGAACGCTGATGGGAAGATGACCCGATGAGCGAAGCCGCGGTTCACGCACGGGTTGAAGCCATCTTCACCGGCCCCGAAGAAGGGGGCCTGATCCACCAGGTGGAGAGCATCGAAGCGCTCGCCGGGCAGGGACTCGAGGGCGACCGCTACTTCCTCCGCCGGGTCGCCGGGCAGGAGACCGATGACCCGGCCGACCAGATCACGCTCTTCGAGCTCGAGGCGATCGAACTGACCAACGCCGAGACCGACCTCGACGTGAAGCCCCTCGAGATGCGACGCAACATCATGACCTCCGGCCTTTCGCTGGCCGATCAGATCGGCAAGCATCTCAAGATCGGCAACGCGGTCGTCGAGCCGATGGAGGACAATCCACCGTGTAGCTGGTTGGTGGAGCTGGTCGGCAAACCACTCCTGAAGCCGATGATCAAACGCGGCGGGGTCCGGGGCCGCATCGTCGTTTCCGGAACGATCCGGGCGGGAGATCAGATCGAAGTGCTCGAGGTCGATGCTCAGACCGAGACCGGGTAGCCCTCGGCTTCCATCGCTTCGAGCAATGCTTCCCGAGGCGCCGTCTGCGGATCGTAGTCAACCGTCACGGCCTTGGACTCGATGTCGACAACCGCGCTCTCGACCCCTTCGATCGGTTGCAGCGCGCCCTCGATGGCGTGTTTGCAGTGGTCACACGAGATGTCCGGTGCGGTGAAGGTCTCCTGCATCGATCCCTGGCTCCTATCTGTTCTTCCGACGCCCATCTGTTCCAGCGCCCTGCGATCATAACGACTACCTTCAATGATACGAGAATCATCAGAACAGAGAGGTGAGCCGGTGAAGATCGGGATGGTCGGGCTTGGCAAGATGGGCGCGGGGATGACCCGGCGCCTCCTCAAGGGTGGTCACGAGGTCGTGGTCTACGACGTCAACGCCGGCGCGATGGCCGCCCTGGTCGAGGACTCCGCCGAAGGCGCCACCTCTCTCGAGGAACTTGCCGCGCAACTCGAGGCACCGAGGGCCGTCTGGGTGATGGTCCCGGCCGGCGACATCACCGAGCAGACGATCGCGACCCTGGGTGAGGTGCTCTCGGCCGGCGATGTCGTGATCGACGGCGGCAACTCCAAGTACACCGACACGTTGGCCCGCTACGAGCGCCTGAAGGCCAAGGGGATCTCGCTGGTCGACGCCGGAACCTCCGGAGGCGTATGGGGGCTCGAGGTCGGCTTCTCGCTGATGGTCGGCGCCGACGATGACGTCTTCGACCGTCTTGAGCCAGTCTTCGCAACCCTGGCCCCCGAGGGCGGCTACGGCCACATGGGGCGCACCGGCTCGGGTCACTACGTGAAGATGGTCCACAACGGCATCG
>JAENWQ010000030.1 GCA_016649855.1 Actinomycetota bacterium
AGGGGCTCGGGTCACCTTGGAGGGGGCTCAGGCGCGCACAGAACGTGGTGAGATCGCGCAGAGAACCTGTGGCAAAGGGGGCGAGGGCGAGATCAATACCAGGGAGGCGACCCAAGGGCTGTGGTGGAGGTCACCCCTGCCGGGGATGTTCCACGTGGAACATAGGCAGCCCGGGAGGTAGAGACAGGGGCTAGAGGGCCCGGACGATGACCTTGCGGTCGGGCTCTTCGCCCTCGCTGAAGGACTCGGTCCCGTCGACCTCGGCGATCGCGTCGTGGACGATCTTGCGCTCGTAGGCGTTCATCGGCTCGAACTCGATCTCGGTACCCCGCTCCTTGGCTCGCTCCGCCATCGACCGGGCGTGGTCCGCCAGGGCCTCGCGGCGGCGGGCCCGATAGCCCTCGACGTCGAGCAGCAGGCGGACGCGGTGGCGGAGGCGCCGCTGGACCGCGGTGCGGGTGATCTCCTGAAGGGCGTCGAGCGACTGGCCCCGGCGCCCGATCAGCGCGCCGAGATCCTCGCCGCCCACGTCGACAAGGGCAGTCTCGCCCTCGACCCTCGTCGTCACCTCGCCGTCCACGCCGAGCGTCTCGAGGAGGCCGGTGAGGAACTCGTGTGCGGTCGCCGCCACCACCTCGGGGGCGGGCGGCTCGACCTGCTCCTCAGTCTCCGGCGCGAGGCCCTCTGATTCCACCACCGGCTCTTCCGGCTGCACGTTTGCTTCGGTTTCGTCGCTCATCGTCTCTTCTTCTTCTTGCTCGAGGGATGTGGCTTCTTAACTGGAGGCGGGCTCTCGCCGTCGTCCGGCTCCGCTAGCGCCTTGGGCGGGGCCTTGCCCTTCGGCGCTGCCTTAGAGGGGCCGGCTTTGGCGTTCCCCCCCGCACCGGGCGGCCCCTTGCTCTTGGCCACCGGTACGTCGTGGGGCACAGCGCGCAGCACGATCCGCTGCTGGGCGATCGTCCACACGTTGGTGGTCAGCCAGTAGAACAGCACGCCGAGTGGGAACGTGTACGAGATCGCCATCAGGAAGAACGGCATGATCTTGGCGAAGGTCTGCATCTGCTTGGCGGTGGCATCGGTGGCCGCGTTGCCCCGAGAGGCCTGCATCTGCTTCTGCTGGTAGTAGGTCGTGTACCCCATCAGCAGGATCAGGACGATGTAGGGGATCGCCGACAGCAGCGGGGTGCTCCCGCCACAGTTCGCCCCCTCGACCAGCCCGCTCTCCTTGCCCCCGATGACCTGGGACGGCGAGCAGTCGAGCCGCAACCCGAGGAACTTGTTCGTTGAGAGGCCGGTGGCTGCGTCGTGCAGGGCATCGGCCAGCGAGGAGTGCTGGATCCGCCCTATGATCCCGGACACATCGGGGTTCGGGACGTACTGGTCCAGAGGCGGGAAGCTGACGCCCTCAGGGGTGGCGAAGCCCATGTACTTGAGCGGTGCCCGCACGACGTAGAAGAGCCCGATCAGCACGGGGAACTGCATCAGGAGCGGGAGGCAGCCGCCGAACGGGTTGACCGAATGCTCCTTGTAAAGGGCCATCAGCTCTTCGTTCATCTTCTGGCGGTTGCCCTTGTACTTCGCCTGCAGCTTCTTGATCTCGGGCTGGATCCGCTGCATCTCGCGCATCGAGCGGGTCTGCTTGATCGACAGCGGCAACAAGATGATCCGGACCGCAAGGGTCAGCAGGATGATCGCCAGCCCGTAGCTCGGGATCAGCGCATAGAACCCCGACAGGGCGGTCGAGAACAGTTCGAAGAAGCCCATCAGGTCTTCTCCCTAACCGGCACCCGGTCGACGCCACCCGCGGACCACGGGTGGCACCGAGCGATCCTCCGCAGGGCCATCCACGAGCCTCGGATCGCCCCGTGGGCCTCGACCGCCTCAAGCGCATATGCGGAGCAAGTGGGATGGAAGCGACAATGCGCCCCGAACAGCGGGGAGACAAAGCGCCGGTAGCCCCGGGT
This sequence comes from Actinomycetota bacterium, assembly GCA_016649855.1. Classification (GTDB taxonomy): domain Bacteria; phylum Actinomycetota; class CADDZG01; order CADDZG01; family WHSQ01; genus WHTI01. The sequence goes on from JAENWQ010000030.1 coordinate 1,965, forward strand.
CAGCAGCGTTAGGGACCGGGCGACCAGGTTCATGCCGCGCTCATGCTGGTTCGTAGCGTCTTTACCAGTTCTTGGAAAGGGAGCTGGAGGATCGACCCGTCGGCCTGGATCACAGCCGCGCCGGCCCCCACCGGGCCCAAGACGTCGAGTGCGCCCCTCAGACGGCGTTTGACCCGGTTGCGAACCACCGCGGAGCCGGCCCCCTTGCGAACGGCAAGCCCGATGGCCAGCCCGGGACCCTCGCCGATGACGGCCGACACGCTCATCCCCGGCGACGTCGAGCGCTTCCCGCGCGCGTAGACGCGGCGGAAGTCTTGGGTCGAGCGGATCGAGCTCCAGTGTCGCATCGGTTGGGTCGTCTCGGCCTAGGCCGAGAGCTTCGCGCGGCCCTTAGCGCGTCTCGCCTTGAGGATCCCGCGTCCGGCGCGGGTCTTCATACGAGCGCGGAAGCCGTGCTTACGCTTGCGACGACGGTTGTTCGGCTGATAAGTGCGCTTGGTCACCTGACTCATCCTCTTCTGCGGTCTCTTCCGCGGATCCGGGCCCACCTCGACCTCGGCCTCTTAAGGGTCGCGAAATCATCGGGGCTTTCAGGAGTGCCGGCGCAGTATAGACGACGACCATTTCTCCACGTCAAGCCGCATTTTGCCGCCCGTAACCGAGAGCGCGATTTCCCTCTCTTGACGTCCGGCGTCCTGCGCCCTATTCCTTACAGCAGTTCGGAGGTCTCAAGAAGAGGGACCAAGCGGCACTTCCCCGTAGTAGTACCGGCTCGCTGGCTGTAGCGACGCGCGTCTTGACGTAGATGTTGTCAACAGATGTGGAAAAACCTGTTGACCGGCGCGAACCAGCAGGTCAAGCCCGCTTTCCCCTCTACTGCAGGCGCGGGACGAGGGCACCGGCCCTCTGGAGTCTCCCGGGGATCTTCGGACTGTGGAGAAGTGGCCGTCACAAGACGGTCATTGGGGAGCGAAGGTTCCAGTGATCCTCTCGAGGATCGCGAGAACGCCAGTGATCCTCTCGAGGATCGCGAGAACGAAATGGGGGAGCAGTGCATACCTCGACCGAGATCGAGCATTCAGAGACGACCGTTCCGCTGTCGCCGGACGCGATCTGGGCGGAAGCATCCGAAGAGCTCCGTACCAGCATCACGGAGGCCACCTTTACGAGTTGGTTCGCGCGCGTCAGGGCCGTCGAGGTCCACGGCGGGTCGCTGATCCTCGAGGTTCCCCACCAGTTCGCCAAGGACTGGATCGAGTCTCGCTACGCCGAGGTCCTCGGGGCCGCCGTCACGCGCGCGGCCCACAGGCCGCTCACGATCACGCTCCTTCCGCGCGATCCCGGTGACGACCCTGCCCAGGAGCCCGAGATGATCGCGGCCCCCGCCCCATCTTCCGAGGCAGTGGCAGCAGAGACTCTCGAACGGCCGTCGACGGAGCTCGACTTCCACCCCAAGTACAACTTCGAGTCGTTCGTGATCGGTTCCTCGAACCGCTTCGCCCACGCGGCTGCCCTCGCGGTCGCCGAGGCCCCCGCCCAGGCCTACAACCCCCTGTTCATCTACGGAGGTGCCGGGCTCGGCAAGACGCACCTCCTCCAGGCGATCGGGTCCTACGTCAAGCTGTGCCACCCCGGGTTGCAGATCCGCTACGTCTCCACCGAGCAGTTCATGAACGACTTCATCGTCGCGCTGCGTTCGAACTCGATCCCGCGCTTCCACTCGCGCTACCGCGCGGTCGACCTCCTCTTGATCGACGATATCCAGTTCCTCGAGGGTAAGGAGCGCACGCAGGAGGAGTTCTTCCATACCTTCAACGCGCTCCATCCCAGGAGCCAGATCGTCATCACTTCGGACCGTCCACCTAAGAAGATCTCGACGCTCGAGGAGCGCCTCCGGACCCGGTTCGAGTGGGGCCTGATCACCGACATCCAGCCCCCCGACCTCGAGACCCGGCTCGCGATCATCCAGCGCAAGGCCGACGTCGACCACCTTCCGGTGCCCTCCGACGTCATGGAGTTCATCGCCAGCCGCATCCAGACCAACATCAGAGAGCTGGAGGGCGCCCTCATCCGCGTGGCTGCGTACGCGTCGCTCACCCACCTGCCGGTGACGCTCGAGCTCGCGCAGGACGTCCTGCGCTCGCTGCTGCCCAACTCGGCCGAGGCCCGCGTCACACCCGATCTCGTCATCCGGCTCGCGGCCGAGTACTTCGATCTGACCACCGACGACATCAAGTCCCCGAACCGGTCGCGCCCTCTCGTTACCGCGCGCCAGATCTCGATGTACCTCGTCAGGGAGCTCACCGACCTCTCCCTTCCGGAGATCGGCCGGCGCTTCGGCGGACGCGACCACTCGACGGTTATCCACGCGATCAACAAGATCCTCAAGCAGCTGCCCGAGCGAACGGCCTGCTACGAGCAGGTCCAGGAGCTCACCGCGCGCGTCCGCCAACAGGCCGCTCGTGGATAACGGCTACTCGGTTGGGGACGCCGGTGTGAAAAGCATCACTTCCTTCGCGCCCTCCCCCGATCCCTACCGGAGTGCCCCGGTTACTGCCCGAGGTTTCCCCAGGGGTGTGACCCCCTTCACCAGCGACGATGGCACTTTTCCCCATGATCAACAGGCCCTACGACTATCTACGAAAGAAACCTCTTTACTTCTTAGAAGACCTTTTGTGGAAACCCGTTCTTGTGTCCCAAGTCTTAGGTACGTTGTCAGAGAAGTGCAGACGAGAGGAGCACGATGAAGTTCCGGTGCGAGCGAGACAACCTGGTGGAAGCGGTTCAGTTCGCGTCCCGCGCGATCTCCAACCGAGCCACCCTCCCCGTTCTTTCGGGCCTGCGGATCGAGGCCACCGAGTCCGGCCGGGTGCGGATAGCGGCGACCGATCTCGAGCTGACGATGGAGACCTCGTTCGAGGCCGGTGTCGATGATCCCGGGCGCGTGATCGTCCCTGGGCGGTTGTTCGGCGAGATGACGAAGAGCCTGGCCCCCGGTCAGGTGTCGGTAGCGGGGTCCACCGGTGAGATCGAGATCGGTTCCGGCCGGGGCCAGTTCCGAGTGAAGACGCTGGTTGCCGACGACTACCCGGCGCTGCCGATCGACGATGCCTCCGCCGAGGGGTTCGACGTCGCGATCGACTCGGCGGAGCTGGCGACGGCCCTATCCCAGGTGATCCGGAGCGCCTCGACCGATGAGAGCCGCCAGGTGTTGACAGGTGTCCTGTGGGAGATCGAGGCCGGCACGCTGACCCTCGCCTCGACCGACAGCTACCGCCTCGGAGTGCGGACCCTGAAGGTCAAGGGCGGCCCGACCGAGGCCCGCAAGGTCGTGCTCCCGGCGCGTGCGCTGGGAGAGCTCGGACGCGCACTCCAGGGGGCCGGCGGCGAGGTGACCGCCGGATTCAGGGAGAACATGGTGTCGTTCTCGGTTGCTGTGAGCGGCGCTTTGAGCGCCGATTCGGTGGTCGGGTCGCGCTTCATCGAAGGCGAGTTCCCGAACTACCGGCAGCTCCTCCCCGAGGACTACCCGAACATCCTGACCGTCGATCGCGAGGCCCTGCTCGAGGTCGGCCGGCGCGTCGGGCTGCTCGCCCAGGGCAACCTGCCCGTGAAGCTCCGTCTGGACGCGGAGCTCGAGATCTCGGCACACACGCCCGATGTCGGCGAGGGCCAGGAAGTGCTCGATGCCGAGTACCAGGGCGAGCCGTTCGTGATCGCCTTCAACCCCACCTTCCTGGGCGACGGTATCTCCGCGTTCCGGAGCGACCGCGTCGTCCTGACGGCCGGAGACGGACTGAAGCCGGCCATCCTTCGAGGGGAGGAAGACGAGAGCTTTACCTACCTGCTGATGCCGGTGAGGCTCTCGTAGAGGCGCTTGCGGGTCGATCGGCTGGTCCTCGAGGACTTCCGGAACTACGAACGTGAGGAGATCGATCTCTCCGGCGGGCTGAACCTCGTCGTGGGACGGAACGCGCAGGGCAAGACGAACCTCCTCGAGGCGATCTACTGCATCGGGGGGTTCGGTTCCCCGAGGGGCCCCGACGCCGCGCTCGTGAGGAACGGCGCCGACCGCGCTCTCGTGCATGCGGACGTCACCCGCGGTGAACGAACCGTGCACGTGGATCTTGAGCACCGGCCCGGCCGCGGCGTGCGTGCTCTGTTGAACGGAACCGCGGTCCCCGGCATGCGCGCGCTGCGCGAGCTGACCGCATCGGTCTTCTTCGGCCCCGACGAGCTGTCGTTGATCAAGGGTTCGCCCGAGGGCCGACGCAGGTTCCTCGATGAGTTGGTTGTGAAGCTCCGTCCCGCGCGCGACACGATCAAACGTGAGTGGGACCGTGTGCTCAAGCAACGGAACGCGCTGCTGCGTTCGGCGCCGCGCGGTGGGGGACCGGCCCGCTCGGCGCGCGAAACGCTCGTCGTGTGGGATGAGGCTTTCTGCAACACGGGGGCAGAGCTTGCGGCCGCCAGGCTCGAGGTTCTCGCCGCGCTCACCCCGTATGCGGCCAAGAGATACGAGGAGATCGCGGGCGGCGGTCGTCTCGAGCTGTCCTACCAGGCTTCGTGGCTCGGCGACGTTCCCACGGACGCGGCTGACGTAGCGACCCTCAGAGAAGCGCTGGCGAACGCTCTCGACGAGGTCCGCCCACGCGAGCTCGAACGAGGGATGTCGCTGATCGGTCCGCAGCGCGATGACGTCGTTGTGAATCTCTCGTCCGCGGGATACGCGCAGAGCCTCCTCGACGCGCGCGCGTACGCCTCGCAAGGCGATCAGCGGACATGTGCGCTCGCGCTCAAGCTCGGCGAGCACGATCTCCTCACCGACGCGCTCGACGACCACCCGATCCTGCTCCTCGACGACGTCTTCTCCGAGCTGGACCCCGCGCGCAGGGCGTGGCTCGCGGATGCGATCCGGGGTATCGGACAGAGCGTCGTGTCGTCCGCCGAACCCGGCGCGGCTGAGGCCGCCGACGCGGCGCGGGTGATCCGCGTCGAGGGGGGGAGGGTTATCCCCGGTGTGAGCGATGGATAGAGACGTCGAGCGCCTGGGGAACCTGCTCGATCCACTGACCACGCGTCTCGGGCTCGGCGGAGCGCGTCAAACGGGCAAGTTGTGGACGCGCTGGAGCGAGATCGTCGGTCCTGAGATCGCCGCGCATGCGCAGCCGACCTCGCTCCGCGACGGGGTGCTCCGCATCAAGGTCGACTCGCCGTCGTGGGCGACAGAGATCTCTTATCTGGTGGGCGACCTCCGAACAAAGGTCAACCGCGCGGTCGGCACCGAGCTCGTCACGGAGATCAAGGTGTGGACCGGACCCGGTCCGGTGAGGACCGCGCGGCAGGGTCCCGCGGATCCCGTTCCCAAGCCCGGGAGGCGGTCGCTAGCGGCGATGACGAAGGAACCCCTGGAGGCGTTCGAGCGCGCTCGTCGGGCGTGGTCGGAGAGGCGCTCGAGAGAGGGTCGGGAGGACCGATGAGGGGCCGGTTTCACTCAGGGAAATACCTGCTAGATGCTATGATTTGGTCCATGAACCCAGTGTCCCCGTCGTGTCGCCGCGCGCCCGCAGTTGCGCCGCCGGCGGGCACCCGGAGGGCCATCTGCGAACCGTCACGCGAACCACCAAGAGAGAAGTAAGAGGAGCATGACCCCACCTAAGAGAAGCGTCCCCGCGACGAAGACGCGGGGACAGTCGAGCGCCTACACCGCCCAGGACATCACGGTCCTCGAGGGACTCGATCCGGTACGGCAGCGCCCCGGTATGTTCATCGGATCCACCGGGACCCGCGGACTTCATCACCTTGTCTACGAGGTCGTCGACAACGCCGTCGACGAGGCGATGGCCGGCTACTGCGACCGCATCATCGTCGAGCTCCTCGCCGATGGCGGCTGCCGCGTCGACGACAACGGCCGCGGCATCCCCGTCGGTACGGTGAAGGGCAAAGGCAAGTCCGCCGTCGAGGTCGTGCTGACCACCCTGCACGCCGGCGGGAAGTTTGGGGGCAAGGGCTACCAGGTCTCCGGTGGTCTGCACGGGGTCGGTGTCTCGGTCGTGAACGCGCTGTCGAGGCGCCTCGATGTCGAGGTCGCGCGCGAGGGATTCCTATGGTCGCAGACGTTCGAGCGCGGCAACCCCAAGGCCAAGATCAAGAAGGGCAAGGCGATCAAACGGACCGGAACCACCGTCGCGTTCTGGCCCGATCCCGAGATCTTCACCGAGGACCTCGAGTTCAAGTTCGACACGCTCGCCCAGCGGCTGCGCGAGATGGCGTTCCTCAACAGGGGCCTTGAGATCCGCCTCATCGATGAGCGCGGCCCGGAAGAGGTTCGCGAGGACTTCAAGTACAACGGCGGGATCGTCGACTTCGTCAAGCACCTGAACTCGTCGCGCGAGCCGGTCACCAAGCGGGTCGTTTACTTCGATGCCAAGGCCGAGAACCACGAGGTCGAGGTCGCGCTGCAGTGGACGAACGCCTACACGGAGTCGGTGTTCACATTCGCGAACAACATCAACACGCACGAGGGCGGCATGCACGAGGAGGGGTTCCGCCGGTCCCTCACGCGTGTGATCTCGAACTATGCGAAGGCGAAGAACATCCTCAAGGAGAAGGACGACGCCCTCTCCGGGGAGGACACACGCGAGGGACTAACCGCGATCGTCTCCGTGAAGCTCAGGAATCCCCAGTTCGAGGGACAGACCAAGACCAAGCTCGGCAACACCGAGATCCGCTCCTTCGTCGAGAAGGAGATGAACGAGAAGCTCGCCGAATTCATGGAGGAGCATCCCTCCGAGGCTCGGGCGATCTGCAACAAGGTGCTCTCGGCGCAACGGGCCCGTCTCGAGGCCCGCAAGGCCCGGGACCTCGTGCGGCGGAAGTCGCTCCTCGAGTCCGGGTCGCTGCCGGGCAAGCTGGCCGACTGCCAGACCCGGGACCCGCACAAGGCCGAGCTCCTGATCGTCGAGGGTGACTCCGCCGGCGGCACTGCCAAGAACGCCCGCGCCCGCGAGTTCCAGGCGGTCCTTCCGTTGCGCGGCAAGATCCTCAACGTCGAGCGTGCTCGCCTCGCCAAGATCCTCGAGAACAAAGAGATCCAGAACATCATCACCGCGGTCGGCACCGGGATCGGTGAGGAGTTCGACATCGCCAAGTGCCGGTATCACAAGATCATCTCGATGGCCGACGCGGACGTGGACGGTTCCCACATCAAGACGCTGCTGCTGACGTTCTTCTTCCGCTACATGCAGCCGATCATCGAGCACGGCTATCTCTACGTTGCCCAGCCGCCCTTGTACCGCGTCCCGTTCAAGGGCAAGGTTCACTACTTCAAGAACGACGAGCAGCTGCAGGCGTTCCAAGCCGGCAACGACGGCGCCCGCATCGAGCCTCAGCGCTTCAAGGGCCTCGGTGAGATGGACACGAGCCAATTGTGGGAGACGACCCTCGACCCCGATCACCGGACGCTTCTCAGGGTCACGATGGAAGACGCAGCGCTCGCCGAAGAGATCTTTTCGACCCTCATGGGCGATGACGTTGAGTCACGTAAGACATTCATCCAGCGGAACGCGAAGGACATCCGCTTCCTCGACATCTAGGTTAGGGAATGACTAAAGGACCAGTGCAACCGCCGCTGCCGCCCGAAGAGGGCAGTCACGGCATCGAAGACATCGATCTCGGCGAAGAGGTTCAGTACTCGTTCCTCGAGTACGCCATGTCGGTCATCGTCTCGCGCGCGCTTCCGGATGTGCGCGACGGGCTCAAGCCGGTGAACCGCCGGATCCTCTACGCCGCTCTCGAGTCCGGTCTTCGTCCCGACCAGCGTTTCCGCAAGTGCGCGGCGCTCGTCGGCGAGGTCATGAAGACCTACCACCCGCACGGCGACTCTTCGATCTACGACGCGCTCGCGCGCCTCGCGCAGGACTTCTCGACGCGTTACTTATTGATCGACGGCCAGGGCAACTTCGGCTCCGTCGACGGCGACGCTCCGGCCGCCATGCGCTACTGTAGTTCCGGAAAGGCACTCCTCAGGCTCGCCGATGGAACGATCGGAATGGATAGCCTGGCGCCGATAAGACCTGACTCTGAAGTCGATCTCGATCTGAAGGTCGCCGGTAAGGATGGGGAGCCGGTACGGGCGACGAAGTACTTCCACAGCGGCGACCACCCAACACTCAAGGTCACAACTCGTGAAGGCTTCGAACTAGAAGGCACCCACAACCACCCGGTACTCACCCTGCAGTCCATCGCTGGTGTGCCACTGCTCCAATGGAGGCTCCTGGAAGAGATCACTCCTGGTGACCGTGTGGTGCTGCTTCGCGGAGACCAGCGCGAGGAAGGGATGTTGTCCGAGGACGACTATCTCCTCGCTAACTTGGCGGGTGCGTGGATCTCGGAAGGTTGGGCAACAGACCTGTCCGTAGGGTTCGCCAACCTTGACCGAGACTGGTTTGTCGAGGTGCTTGCGGCGTACGACCGGCTCGTTGGGGGGCCTCGAACCGTAAGAACAGAACGGCTTGCGTCTGGACGCGAGCTCCACCGCCTGGATGTTCGGGCTAAGGAGAAGCCTCACTTCAACCGCAGCCCGCTGGCGGAAGTGGTCGGCAGCCTTGCCGCTGGAAAGTGCATCCCTTCGTTCGTGTGGACGGCCAATCCCTCATTCAAGAGAGCCTTCCTCCAAGCGCTCTTCGAAGGAGATGGCTCGTCCTCCTTGCTGGGCCGGAACACGATACAGATCTCGTATTCGACCAGGAGCCCACAACTGGCAGAGGATGTTCAACAGCTCCTTCTGGAGTTCGGTGTCGTCACACGGCAGTCATGCGGTTCCAGGGGCGAGATAAAGGTCTACATCGGGAACCGCCGGGATGCTCGCCTGTTCGCCCAGAGGGTCGGCTTCTGGGGGCGCAAGCAGGTGAAGTTGCTCGCCGAGCTCGCGACCATTCCAGCGTCGAGCTCAGCGATGTCGCACGATCATGTTCCGTTCATCGCCGAGTACATCAGGCAGGACTCCGGCGCGCGCGGCAAGGATCGCGAGTGGCTGACGAAGCACAACATCGATCGGATCGAACGCTGGGAGCGCGACGGGGACGAGATCCTGGCCCGCATCCCGAACGATGAGGTCAAGAAGGTCATCGAACCGCTCGTGACCGGCAACTACTACTACGCAGAGGTCGCCTCGGTCGAAGATGCCGGTGTTCAACCCGTGTACTCGATCCGGGTGGATACCGATGACCACGCGTTCATCACCAACGGGTTCGTCAGTCACAACACCGAATGCCGGTTGTCGAAGCTGTCGATGGAGCTTCTGCGCGACATCGGCGAAGAGACCGTCGACTTCGGACCCAACTATGACGGCGACACCACGGAGCCTCTGGCGCTTCCGGCGCGCTTCCCGAACCTTCTCGTGAATGGATCGACGGGGATCGCGGTTGGCATGGCGACGAACATCCCGCCGCACAACCTTCGTGAGGTCTGCGACGCGGTCATCGAGGTCCTCGAGAACCCGGAGCTGCAGCAGGACAAGGCGAAGATGCTCGAGGCCGTGACGAAGCACGTGAAGGGACCGGACTTCCCGACCGGAGCGCTGATCGTCGGGCATCAGGGCATCAGAGATGCGTTCGCCACCGGCCGTGGGTCGATCAAGATGCGGGCGGTCTGCGAGGTCGAGGAGGGCCCGAAGGGCAACCCTCGGATCATCGTGAGCGAGCTTCCCTATCAGGTGAACAAGGCCAGGCTGGCGTCGAAGATCGCCGAGATGGTGAACAAGAAGGAGATCGAGGGCATCGCGGATCTCCGGGACGAGTCCTCCCGCGATGGCATGCGACTCGTCATCGACCTCAAGAAGACGGCCGTCCCACAGGTCGTTCTCAACACCCTTTACAAGCGCACTCAGCTGCAGGACAACTTCGGAGTCAACACGCTGGCGCTGGTCGACGGTGTTCCTCGCACGCTGAACCTTGCGGACGTCATCGACGAGTACGTGAAGCACCAGGTCGACGTCATCGTGCGACGTACCAAGTACCGCTTGCGCAAGGCCGAGGAGCGCGCGCACATCCTCGAGGGGCTGATCATCGCTCTCGATCACATCGAAGAGATCATCCAGCTGATCCGCAACGCGGCCGACACGGCCGAGGCACGTCAAGGCCTCATGGCGCGCTTCGGCTTGAGCGTGGTGCAGTCGGATCACATCCTCGACATGCCCCTCAAGCGCCTGACCGCTCTCGAGCAGGACAAGATCCGCGAGGAGTACGACGAGCTGCAGGTGACGATCAAGGAACTCAAAGGCATCCTGGCCGACCCGTCCAAGGTCCGCGGCATCATCGTCGACGAACTTCAGGTGGTGCGGGACAAGTTCGGGGACGACCGGCGCACAAAGATCGTCCCCGACGAGGATGAGTTCGATATCGAGGACCTCATCGCCGACGAGGACCTTGTGATCTCGGTGTCGCGCGACGGTTACATCAAGAGCGTTCCGCTCGACACCTACAAGAGTCAGGGACGCGGGGGCCGGGGAGTCCGCGGGGCGTCGCTCAAGGAAGGCGACATCGTCGAGCACCTCCTCACCACAACCGCGCATAGCTACTTGTTGCTGTTCTCAAATACTGGGCGCGTCTACCGGATCAAGGCTCACGAGATCCCCAAGCGCGACCGCACCGCGCGCGGCACCGCGGTGGTCAACGTCGTGCCGATGCGCTCCGAGGACAAGGTTGCGGCGGTCATCGACACGCGCGACTACGAGACCAACCGGTTCCTCTTGATCGCGACCAGGAAGGGCATGGTCAAGAAGACGCTGTTCCGCGAGTACGACTCGTCGCGCAAGGAAGGGATCATCGCCCTGAACCTCAAGGAAGGCGATGAGGTCGTCAGGGTGCAGCCGACGTCGGGCAAGGAAGACGTGTTGCTACTCTCGCACCTCGGTAAGGCGATCCGGTTCAAGGAGGATCACGTGCGGCCCATGGGCCGCACCGCCACCGGCGTGATCGGGATCAGGCTCGCGGAGGAAGACGCGGTCGTCGCCTGCGGAGTGGTCGTCGACGATACGTACGACCTTCTGCTCGTGACCCAGTTCGGATACGGCAAGCGGACGCGACTCAAGGACTTCCCGCGCAAGGGACGGGGCGGCAAGGGCGTGATAGCGGGCAAGCTGACGAAACCGCGCGGCCCGATCGTCGGTGCGGTGATCGTGGCACCCGAGGACGAGGTGTTCATCATCTCGAGCGACGGGGTCGCCATCCGTATGAGGGCGGGTTCGGTCTCGAGACAAGGCCGCCCCGCAACCGGTGTGCGGGTGATGAGCGTCGGCGACGGCATGAGCGTCTCTTCGGTCGCCCTCGTTATGGGCGACGAGCGAGAAGATCCTCAGGGGAAACTGACTTAATAGGGTGCGTTGACGCCCCATGGGTGTTGGCAGATAGTGGGGCGTTCCGGCCACCGGGGCCGGGACGGATCGCCCGTTGATCGGTAGCGGGGACGTGCCGGGAACGTCAGGGGAGTCGGTTGGCATCGAGGGAAGATCCTCCGAAGAGGTACAGGACCGAATCCGAACCGTCGGGCGCGTCGGGCGGGCATCTGTCGGCCGACGACGAAGCCGGTGGTCCGCTCTTCGATCCGTTGTTCGCGCCCCTGCCCTCCGAGCTGGCCGGTGAACCCGGCCTGACCGACCGGCCTCGCCCGCGCAAGGACACCTTCAGAGAGCCTGAGCTGCCCTCGACCGTGGGGCCCGCCTCGGATCAACCGCAGCCCTGGGAAGAGACCGAGCTGCTCCCGCCGCGCAAGCGAGCGAAGCGGGAACCCACACCGGTGAAGCAGCGCCCCCGGCCGGCTCCGACGAGGTCGACGAGAAAGCGGGGCCCGCTGCGGAGGGTCAAACGGACGATCACCCACATCGACCCCTTGAGCGTTCTGAAGATGTCGCTCCTCTTCTATGCGTTCTTCTTCGTGGTCTGGCTCCTCTTCGCCGCGATCCTCTACAACCTCATCGCAGCTACGGGGGTGTTGGATGCGATCGCCGATATCGTGAATGCCTTCGGTGATCCCAATGAGGTGAACCCGTTCGAGCTCACCTTCGGGGTCACGATGAAGTGGGCGATCATCTTGGGGGCTCTCGGCGTGTTCATCGGGTCGTTGATCAACGCGGTGCTGGCGTTCCTCTACAACGTTGCCAACGACGTCGTCGGCGGTGTCCAGGTCACATTCTCCGAGAGAGACGAGTAGGCCCTGCCGGACGTGATGATCTCCCTCAAGAACGTGACGAAGCGGTACGGGGGCGCGTCCGGGGTCGCGGTCGAGGATCTCTCGCTCGACATCAACAGGGGTGAGACCGTCGTGCTCGTGGGCCCGTCTGGGTGCGGCAAGACAACGACGATGAAGATGATCAACCGCTTGATCGAACCGACCTCCGGATCCTTGACCGTGGACGGGGTCGACGTGCTCCATCAGGACCCGGTGAAGCTACGGCGTGGGATCGGTTACGTGATCCAAAGCATCGGCCTCCTTCCACACCGCACGATCGAAGAGAACATCGGCACGGTCCCTCGACTGATCGGGTGGGACGAGGAGCACATCAACGCCCGGATCCAGGAGCTCGTCGAGATCTTCCAGCTCGACCGCGAGATGCTGTCGCGCTACCCGAGTGAGTTGTCGGGCGGGCAGCGGCAGAGGGTTGGCGTTGCGCGCGCCCTAGCCGCCGATCCACCCGTGATGTTGATGGACGAACCATTCGCAGCGGTTGACCCGATCGTCAGGGAGCGTCTCCAGGACCAGTTCCTCGAGATCCAATCGAGCCTTAAGAAGACCATCGTGTTCGTCACTCACGACATCGACGAGGCGATCAAGCTCGCCGACCGGATCGCGATCCTCAACGTGGGCGGTGTCATCGAGCAGTACGCGCCACCGGAAGAGATCCTGAGCGAGCCCGCTAACGATTTCGTGAAGTCGTTCGTCGGACGTGAGCGTGGGCTCAAGCGCCTGGCCCTCGTGAAGGTCGCCGACATCGAGGCCGAAGAAGGCCCGGTGGTGGCTCCCGGCGACCCTGCCCCTCGGGCCATCGCCGAGATGGAGAAGTACGGGTTCGACTGGGCCAGCGTGGTTGAGGACGGCGAGCTCCTCGGGTGGGTCGATAGGGCGATGGTCGAGAGCGCCGGGAAGGTCGACCCGGCCGACGCCCGTCCTTTCAGTTCCTACGTGACAGCTAAGAACTCGCTCCGGGAAGCGCTCGAGTCGATCGTTACTTCCCGCACCCGTGTGGCGGTGGTGGTAACCGAGGGCCAGCGCTACCGCGGGGTCCTCACACTCGAAAGGATCTCGAAGGAGATCGTCTCGTGACTAGCGAGCTGTTCCGCTGGGACTGGTTCTTCGATCACCTGGACGAGATCTGGGTGCTGACCGTCGAGCATCTGCGCCTGACCGCGATCGCGGTGGTGATCGGCTTCTTAGTCTCGTTCCCGCTCGGGGTGCTCGCGTACCGGCACAACCGGATCTACGGGCCGATCACCGCGGTCACCGGGATCCTGTACACGATCCCGAGCCTGGCACTGTTCATGATCCTGGGGCCGCTCACGGGAACGTTGTCCACCACCACTGCCGAGATCGGACTGGTCTCCTACACATTGCTGATCATCATCCGCAACACCGTCGCGGGATTCCGGGGCGTTCCCGATGACGTTAAGGAAGCAGCTCGCGGGATGGGCTACACGTCGCGGCAGAGTCTGTGGAAGGTCGAGCTCCCGCTAGCGATCCCAGCCATCGTCGCCGGCGTACGCATCGCGACCGTCACGACGATCGGGTTGGTGACCGTGACCGCGTACATCGGACAGGGCGGTCTCGGGATCTACATCCTCGAGGGACTCCAGCGCTTCTTCAACACCCAGATCTTCATCGGAGCCGGCCTTTCGATGCTGCTGGCGATCATCGCCGAGCGCGCGCTCGTCCTGGCGGAACGCTGGTTGACCCCGTGGTCGCGCGCTCGGGTGGGTGCCTCGTGAGTGGCTTGATCGACTTCCTCACCGACGGCGCGAACTGGAGTGGCGAGCGCGGGATCCCGCACCTGTTGTTCGAACACGTGCAGCTGTCCGGGGTCTCGGTTCTCATCGCGCTGGTTCCGGCGATCCTCCTCGGGCTCTACATCGGTCATACCGGCAGGTTCGAGTTCGTGGTCTCCATCGCCGCTCTCGGTCGTGCGCTGCCGTCGTTCGCGGTGATGGCGTTCTTCTTCCCGATCCAGTTGCGGCTCCAGCTCGGGCTCACTCCGTGGGCCGCGGTGGTGGCGATGGTGCTCCTGGCCATCCCGCCGATCCTGACCAATACCTACGTAGGGGTACGGGGTGTCGACGCCGACACGATCGAGGCGGCGCGCGGCATGGGCATGAGCGAGAGGCAGGTGCTCCGCCGGATCGAGTTGCCCCTCGCGGTACCGCTCGCGATCGCCGGGCTCCGTACCGCAGCGGTGCAGGTCATCGCCACGATGACCCTGGCCGCCCTGATCGCCGGCGGTGGCCTCGGCCGACTCATCGTCGGCGGGTTCGCCCTCGGCATCAACAGCGAGACCGGGGTCTCGAAGCTCCTGGCCGGTGCGGTGCTGGTCGCGCTCTTGGCGATCCTGACCGATGCGGCCCTGGCCCTCGTCGAGAGGTTCGTTTCCCCCCGCACCACCAGCCGAGGTCGGCGCCGGG
>JAENWQ010000044.1 GCA_016649855.1 Actinomycetota bacterium
ATCACAACTTGAGGATGACGGATCTGACGGGAGCTCTGGTGTCGAACCTCGATCACGGGTTCGAACATCCGGACCTTGGCGACGCAGGGGAAACCTCCGCATTCGACATGAGCGGCCTGGATGACGGCCTCGTGGTGCTGTCGTTCGAGCAGATGGATCATTTCAATTCCGAAGCTGAGAAAGCGTTCGGTTTCCCCCTCACGCGCGACCATGCTCGGGAATCGGTCGACGTCGAGCCGTACGGCGCCCCGCAACCCCGGTACTTCATCCCGTTCGCGGTCAAGGGCTATCTCCACTCCGGTGTGCAGGTCTACATCGGTGACGTGACTGCCGAAGAGATGGCCGCCATCGATCGGATCCTGGCCTCGGTCAAGCCGCTGTCTCCCTAGAGGATCGAGATCATCCGCTCGATCGGGATCCGGGCTTTGTCCATGATGTCCTTCGGGATGGTGACCTCGTCTTGGCCGGTCTGGAGGCAGCGCAGGAGCTTCGGCGGCGTGATCATCTTCATGTAGCCGCACACCGCCGCTTCGTTGGCGGCGATCAACTCGGCCTCCGGGTTCTCCTGGTGGAGCCGGTGGAGCATCCCGGTCTCGGTCGCGACGATGAAGGTGTCCGCGTCCGACTCCTGCATCCGCCGAACCATCCCACCGGTGCCCAGCACGAACGTTCGGTCCGCAGGGAGATCCCCGGTGGAGAGCAGATACATGCACTGCGAGCTGCAGCCGCACTCGGGGTGGATGAGCATCTCGGCGTCGGGATACTTGGCGAGCGTGTCCTGGATGTCGTCCGGCTCGATGCCGGCGTGCACGTGGCACTCGCCCATCCAGATCTGCATCTTGCGGCCCGTCTGGCGCTCGACGTAGGCGCCCAGGAACATGTCGGGGCCGAAGAGGATCTCCTTGTCCTCGGGGATCGCCCCGACGATCTGAACCGCGTTCGCCGAGGTGCAGCAGTAGTCCGTCTCGGCCTTGACCTCGGCGGTCGTGTTCACGTACATCACGACGACGGCTCCGGGATGCTCGGCTTTCCAGGCACGGAGCTGATCCGCGGTGATCGACGCTGCCAGCGAACACCCTGCATCTTGATCGGGGATCAGAACGCGCTTGTCGGGGGCCAGGATCTTGGCGGTCTCGGCCATGAAGTGGACGCCGCAGAAGACGATCGTCGACTGCTCGACGTCGGCCGCGATCCGGGACAGCTCGAGGGAGTCCCCGACGTGATGAGCGACGTCCTGGATCGCCGGCACCTGGTAATTGTGGGCCAGGATCACCGCGTCCTGCTCGAGCGCAAGGCGGCGCACCTCCTCTGCCCATTTCTCGTCGATGCCCGACGCGAGCGCTTCTTGGGTCAACATCTCACTCAACCTCCAATGCAAGATCGACCGCACGAGCGGAGAGGGTAAGCGCTCCGCTCGATATCAGGTCGACCCCGGTTTCGGCGTACGAACGTACGTTCTCCAGCGTGATGCCGCCCGAGGCCTCGAGAAGGGCCTTTCCGCCCGCCCTCATGACCGCGTCGGACACCATCTCGGGCGTCATGTTGTCGAGCAGGACGGCGTCGGCGCCCGCAGCGATCGCCTCATCGAGGCCGTCGAGATCCTCGACCTCGACCTCGACCTTGAGGCCGTGCGGCACGCCCTTGGCGCGGTATACCGCCTCGGTGATCGAACCGGCGGCGGCGATGTGGTTGTCCTTGATCAGGATGCCGTCGTCGAGGCCGTGGCGGTGATTGGTCGCGCCTCCAACGGTCACGGCGTATTTCTCCAGGGACCGGAGCCCCGGGGTCGTCTTCCTGGTGTCGACGAGCCGGGCGCCGGTGCCCTCGATCCGCTCGACGTAGGTCGAGGTCATGGTCGCCACCCCGGACAGCCGGGCGAGCAGATTCAGGGCGGTGCGCTCGCCGGTGAGGATCGTGCGGAGCGGTCCGCTCATCCGGACGATCGTTGCCCCGGCCTCGGCGACGTGACCATCCGGAACCTCTACCGACCACTCGAGACCCCCACCCGCAGCCTCGAAGCACAGCCGTGCCGCCTCGAGCCCGGCGACGACGAACCGCTCGCGCGCCTCGATGCGGGCGCGGCCGATCGCATCCGCCGGAACCACGGCTTCCGTGGTGCGGTCACCGCGGCCGACGTCCTCGGCCACGAAGGCCTCGACGCTGTGCCTCAGGTTCGGGATCGTGTGCTCGCTCATGTCTCGCTGACTCTAGGGGGGCGGGTCGCCCATTCCAACCTCGGGTATTCCAACCTCGGGATGGGTGTCTTCCTTCCGAGGTGCTAGAAGCGTTCGAGCCCGTATCCGGCCGCTCCGAGGGTCCGGACGACCTCCTCGATGTGGTCGAGTCCCTTGGTCTCGAGCGCGAGCGTCAGGTCGACGTCGCCGACGTGGACGTGGACCCTAGCCCCCTCGCGGCGGTGCTCGACCCCCACGATGTTGGCGCCGAGTTCGGCGATCAGACCGATCAGGCGGTGGAGCTCACCGGGCCGGTCCGAGATGCGCGTGTGGAAAGCGAAGTAACGGCCCGAGGCCGACAGCCCGTAGCGGATCACGGTCAGAAGCAGCAGCGGGTCGATGTTCCCGCCGGAGAGGACGACGACCACCGGCGGCTTCAACAGCCTGGGGTGCACCATGACCCCGGCTACACCGGCCGCTCCGGCGGGCTCGAGGACGAGCTTCATGCGCTCCGCGGTGAGCACGAGGGCCTCGGCGATCGCATCGTCGGACACGGTCACGACCTCGTCGACGAGTGCCGAGACGTGCGCGAACGTGAGCTCGCTCGGCCTCATCGCGGCGATCCCATCGGCGATCGTCGCGGCGGACTCGAGTGACACCGGCGAGCCGTGCTCGAGCGACGGCGGGAACGCGGCCGCCCCCTCGGCCTGGACGCCGATCATGCGGGTCTCGGGCCGGAGCCCCTTGATCGCGGCGGCGATACCCGAGATCAGGCCGCCTCCTCCGACGGGCACGACGACAGTACCGACCTCGGGCATCTGCTCGATGATCTCGAGCCCGATCGTCCCCTGCCCCGCGATCACGTGGGGATGATCGTAGGGATGCACGAACACGCTTCCGCGCTCCCGGGCGAAGTCCTGGGCGGCGGCGAGCGCTTCCCCGATGTCCTTGCCGGTGAGAACGACTTCGGCGCCGTAGCGCTTGGTCGCCTCGACCTTCGGGATCGGCGCTGCCTCGGGCATGAACACGGTCGAGGACAACTCGGACAATGACGCGGCGAGCGCGACCCCTTGGGCGTGATTCCCCGCCGAGGCCGCCACCACGCCGAGCTTCCCCTCTGCCTCGGTGAGGCGGGAGATGCGGTTGAACGCGCCGCGGATCTTGAACGAGCCGGTGCGCTGCAGGTTCTCGCACTTGACCATGATCTCGCCGCCGCATCTGGCCGATAGCGCCCTCGAGCGGTCCAGCGGAGTGGGCACCGCGACGCCCTCTAACTGGGTTCTCGCGTCGCGGATCTCATCGAGGCCGACAAGGCCGGGCGTGTTCATTGTCGAATCGTGCCACGGAAGTCCCCCGGGCACGCGACGATTAGGGCATGACGACGTGGTCCCCGGGTTCGTGGAGAGAGATGACCGCCGCTCAGCAACCGGAGTGGCCGGACGAACGCGAGCTCAAATCGGCTCTCGAAGAGCTGGCAGCGTTGCCGCCTCTGGTCTTCGCGGGGGAAGCCAGGAGTCTGCAGTCGGCCCTCGCATCGGTCGCCGAGGGGAAGGCGTTTCTGCTCCAGGCCGGCGACTGCGCCGAGTCCTTCGCCGACTTCTCCGCAGATGCGATCCGCGACAAGCTGAAGATCATCCTCCAGATGGCCGTCGTCCTTACCTACGCGGCGGGGATGCCGGTGCTGAAGGTCGGTCGTATCGCCGGCCAGTTCGCGAAGCCGCGGTCCAAGAACGAAGAGACGATCGGAGATGTTTCGCTCCCCTCGTTCCGCGGGCACTCGGTCAACGACGACACCTTCGATCTCGACGCGCGACGTCCTGATCCCGCGCGCATGGTGCGCGCCTACCACCAGAGCGCCGCAACGTTGAATCTGATCCGAGCGTTCACCAAGGGTGGGTTCGCCGACATCAACAAGCTGCACACGTGGAATCAGGAGTTCGTTGCCGAGAGCAAGCAGGGACGGCGCTACGAACAGGTCGCCCGCGACATCGACCGCGCCCTGAGCTTCATGGCGGCCTGCGGGATCGATCTCGGGGAGGAATCGGAGCTGCACCAGGTCGACTTCTACACCTCCCACGAGGCGCTCCTGCTCGGCTACGAGGAGGCCCTCACCCGCAAGGACAGTCTGACCGGCGACTACTACGACTGCTCCGCCCACCTCCTGTGGATCGGCGAACGCACCCGCCAGATCGACGGCGCCCACGTCGAGTTCCTCTCGGGAGTGAAGAACCCCCTCGCGGTCAAGCTTGGACCCTCGAGTACTCCGGGTGACGCCGTCGCTCTCGCGGAACGGCTCAACCCCGAGAACGAACCCGGACGTCTGTCGTTCATCACGCGCATGGGAGCGGATGCGATCGAAGACAAGCTTCCTCCTTTGCTCCAGAGGGTCGCCGAGTCCGGTCACAACGTCGTGTGGGTGTGCGACCCGATGCACGGCAACACGATCTCGTCCGACAAGGGTTTCAAGACGCGTCGCTTCGCCGACATCTTGAACGAGATCAAAGCCTTCTTCGCGATCCACAACGACACCGGAACGATCCCCGCCGGCGTTCATCTCGAGCTGACCCACGAAAGCGTTACCGAATGTCTCGGCGGTGCCGAAGAGGTCTTGGACGGGCACCTGGAGCAGCACTACCAAGCCCTTTGCGATCCGCGCCTCAACGCGCGTCAGTCGCTCGACCTCGCCTTCGACCTCGCCGAGATGCTCCAGTCCTAGATTCTCTCCCGCAGGGCCGCCAGTACGGAATCGTTCTCGGGGAGGTTACCGGTGTCCTTCTTGGACGCCAGCAGCTCGTCTCCGAGGCTCACCTCGAACGCACCACCGGATGACGGCACCAGCCTGACCTCGGAGATCCGGTCCTCGAACTCCGCCAGCAGCTCGTCGATCAGGCCGAGGGCCCGGGGGGCGTAGCCACACGACGCGCAGTACTCGATCGTTACGGTCGGCGTTACGGTCGGCGTTACCTTCATAGGGGCAGCATAATGTTGGTCTGAACATCAAGGCCTGAACATCAACGAAACCTGAGGAGGAGATCATGGGCTGGATCATCGCCGGAGTCATCGTGCTCCTGTTGATCCTGAACGTCGGCATCTACAACCGGCTCGTGCGTCTGCGGAATCGCATCGACGCAGGGTGGGCTCAGATCGACGTCCAGCTGAAACGCCGTTACGACCTGATCCCCAACCTGATCGAGACCGTCAAGGGGTACGCGGCGCACGAGCGCCAGACCCTCGAAGCCGTCATCCAGGCGCGGCAGCAGGCGGTTCAGGCCACCGGGGTCGAGAACCAGGCCCAAGCCGAGAACATCCTGACCGGAGCACTGCGTCAGTTGTTCGCCGTCTCCGAGGCGTACCCGGACCTGAAAGCGAACCAGAGCTTCCTCGCCCTGCAGGAAGAATTGACCGGCACCGAGGGCAGGATCGCCTTCTCGCGGCAGTTCTATAACGAGCAGGTCCTGGCGTACGACAATGCCCGCCAGGTGTTCCCGACATCGATGATCGCGGGGATGTTCAACTTCGGACCGAAGCCGTACTTCGAGACCGAGACCGCGTCGCGCGAGCCGGTCGCGGTGGACTTCGGATCGGCGGGCTCCGGCACGCCGGCGGCAACCCCACCCCCAGGAGGGACACCTCCGGCACAGGGGACCGAGGGACCAACCGGCGGGTCACCGGCCTGATACCCCCGCATCGATCGGGGACCTGAGAGATGTACGAACGGATCGCATCCAACAAGCGCAAGTCGTGGGCGATCATGACCGGATTCGTCGCGCTCGTCGCGCTCGTGGGCTTCGCGACCAGTCTCCAGTTCGGGTCCGATTTCGGCTTCTGGGGTGTCGGGATCGCGGCGGTGATCGCGATAGCGATGTCCTGGGGCTCCTACTTCAACTCCGACAAGATCGCTCTGGCGATGAGCCGGGCGAAACCGGTGGATGAGTCAAGCTACGCCCAGCTTCACAACATCGTCGACGGGCTGTGCATCGGCGCCGGGATGCCGAAGCCGCGTCTCTACGTGGTTCAAGACGACGCTCCCAACGCGTTCGCCACCGGTCGTAACCCAGAACACGCGGCGATCGCGGTGACCACGGGTCTGCTCGCGAAGATGAACCGCGACGAGCTAGAGGGCGTACTGGCTCACGAGCTCTCGCATGTGAAGAACCGGGACACGCTCGTGATGACCCTCGCGGTGACCTCGGTCGGGGTGATCGTGCTCCTCTCCGACGTCATGCTTAGGGCGATGTTCTGGGGCGGCGGCCGCCGGGACCGGGACAGTGGAGGCGGGGCCGGGACGATCCTGGCGATCCTCGGCATCGTTCTCCTGGTGACTTCTCCCCTCATCGCCCGGTTGCTCCAGATGGCGGTGTCCAGGCAGCGGGAGTTCCTCGCCGACGCGGACGCTGTGTTCATCACCCGTTATCCGGACGGACTGATCTCCGCGCTCAACAAGCTGAAGGACGACCAGACCGTGGTGGGCACGGCATCGCGCGCGACCGCCCACCTATGGATCGAGTCCCCGATCGCCACCGAGAAGACGACGCACCAGGGGATGAAAAACACGACCTCGTCGGGGGCCCGGCTCAACCGCATGTTCGAGACCCACCCGCCGCTCGAGATGAGGATCGAGGCGCTCCAGAAATCGGCGCTCAGCGGAGCGTTCCCACCACGAGGGGTGACCGGAGAGGCCCCACCGGCGCCAGGTTAGAGCTCGGCCGGTTCCTCGTCTTCGACTCCGGTTCCGACGAGATCAGATGCGGTCACCCGGTTCGCGCTCATCGGCAGGTGCCGCTCCATGCTGATCGCCAGATAAGCCGCCCCGAGGCACGCCACGATCAGGCCACCGAAGAACGCGTTCCCGAGGTCGGCTCCGAGGGCCCAGCCGGCGATCGCCGGGCCGATGACGTGGCCCACCGCCCACGAGGTCGAGT
Source organism: Actinomycetota bacterium (assembly GCA_016649855.1). GTDB lineage: Bacteria > Actinomycetota > CADDZG01 > CADDZG01 > WHSQ01 > WHTI01. The sequence continues at coordinate 7,097 of JAENWQ010000044.1, forward strand.
AGAGCGCGTTGTAGCGGCCGCGCAGCTCGTCGGGGGCCAGGTCGTTGACGATCGCAGGCATCGTGGGCGACATGAAAGTCTCGCCGAGAGCGAATGCGCTCAGCCCGAGAACGGCACCCATCACCGCGATCCAGTGGATCCCGACGTTGTTGGAGATCAGCACGATGAGCCAGGCAACGGCCCACAGGAGCGCCATGGTTGCGATCGCACGCGTCCGACGCTTCCCGGCGAGCTTCTTCAGGACGACGAGCTGCGAGACGACGATGACCGCGGTGTTGGCTGCAAACGCGAACCCGAGCACTCTCGTTGAAACCCCGCCCTCGCGGGTCACGAACGCAGGGAACCCAGACTGCAGCTGCGAGTAGCCGATCACGACCAACAACGAGCCGAGCGCGAGCATCCGGAGAAACACCTTGTCCCTGAGGACCTGCCGGTATCCGGCCTTGGGCGAGTCCTCGTCCCCGGCCACGACCTCGGGGCGCAGGCCGACGTCCTTGAGCTTCCATAGGATCGCCATGAAGACTACGAAGGTCAGCGAGTCGACGATGTAGAGCCACTCGAATGTGCTGGGGCGGGATACGTCCGCGACCAGGCCCCCGATGATGCCGCCCATTCCGATACCGGCGTTGATCGCGACGTAGTGGACCGAGAAGACGGCCGATCGTTGCCTCTCGGACACGATCGACACCAACAGCGAATGGATCGCCGGCCACAGGAACATCTGTCCGAAACCGAAGACCGCGCATACCGCGAACCCCTGCCACACCTCGGTAACGGATGCCAGTCCGAGGCTGCCGACGGCCGAGAGGGCCAGGCTGAAGATGAGGGCCCGGCGGGAGCCGACCTTGTCCACGATCCACCCCGCGATCGGACCGCCGGCCAGCCCGACGACGGCGAGGGTCGAGAGCATCAGACCGGCAACCGGAAGCGAGAACCCTCTGACCCTGTGGAGGTAGATGATCAGGAAGGGGAGCACCAACCCGCCGCCGATGGCCGAGAAACCATCGCCAAGGAGCACGATCCACGCACGACGAGGAAGGGAGGGGATGAGATTGCGGATCGTGGGGGCCATCGCTACTCCTTACGTGGTTCTGCCTCTGGGGGATGACACCCTACCGACAGGCTCTAGAGCGGTTCCCCCTCGTAGTAGCCGACGTCCGGTGCCCAGTCCCACTCCCGCTGGCTCGAGTATTGAGTCGTGTGGTTGGTCGCCGCCGACCACCTGAAGCGCGACGAGGGGGTGGGGATCGACGCCGCGTCCACGACGCAGGCCACCGAGCGGGCGGACGGCCGCGTCGCGGCGAGGCGCTCGAGGCGTCGGCCTTCCCAGTGGTGGAGATCACAGTAGAGATCGTCGTCGTAGACGATGTGAAGGTATCGGTTGAAGTCGCCGTCCTCCGTGGTGTTCAAGTACACGAGAAGGTCACTACGTCCTTCGCCGAGCGCCACGTCGTCCCAATCCCCGTACGTGGTCACCGTGACCACGAGGTCTGAGTTCCGTTCCCGAACGCCCACGTTCCGGAGATCGAGGGGCGTGTCGGCCTCTTGTCGATCGGAGCGACCGAGGGACGCCGAGAACTGGTCGGTGTCGTCGGCGGGATCCAGATCCGTTGGGTCACAGGCTGGCAGCAGCGTGCCCACAACCACCAGTGCGGCGATCACCAAGATGCGGGACGGTGAAGGGCCCATGGTTCAGATGTTACGTCGTCGTCCGGCCGCACCGACTTCGGAGAGGAACCGCGACGACACCTGCACGACCTCGTCCCACGCCTCTTCGGTGCTGCGCCCGGACAGCTTGCGCACCTTGAACGAATGGTCTCCGTCATCGACCACGTGGACCTCGGTGGGGGAGGAAACCTTCTTGAGCACTCTCTGCAGGGTGTCCAAGGGACAGAACGGGTCCCTCATGCCGTCGATGAACAGCATCGGGCAGGTGATGTCCTTGAGATGTGCATCTCGGATGCGATCGGGCCTCCCGGGAGGGTGCAGGGGATACCCGAAGAACACCAGGCCGTCGGCGTCCGTTCCTCCGGCAACGATCTGCGAGGCGATCCGGCCCCCCATCGACTTGCCTCCGAGGACCAGCGAGCCCTTGGCCTTCGAGCGGACGTGCTCCGCAACCGCCCTGTAGGTCTCCTCGAGGACCGGCCCCCGATCGGGAGCCTTCCTGCCTACCTCGACGTAGCAGAAGTTGAAGCGAACCACTTGATGTCCGGAGCGCGTGAGTCCGGCCGTCATGTGTTCCATGAACGCGTGATCCATCCCCGCGCCGGCTCCGTGGGCGATGACGATCGTCGCGGCCGCCGCCTTCGGACCGTCGAAGGCGAGGGGGATCTCGCCCGCAGGAACGTCGAGCTTGGTCCTCACCCAGATATGGGAGGAGATGGGAACGTGCGCCGACCGGCTGCCTCGTCGATCAGATCGGACTTGAGGGCGCGCCGGACCCGACGCTCGTCGCGCCACAGCACCAGCGCGGACGAGCCCCCGAGGAGATCGGTCAGTTGTTCGGTCAGTGCGCTCACCTGGGTCGCGGCGCGTTCTTGCCCCGCCCTCAACTTCTCGATCTGATCCTCGAGCTCGAGCACCCGCATGACCCCGGCGAGGTTGATCCCCTCGGTGGTGAGTTCCTGGATCCGCTGCAACAGCTCGATGTCCTTCTGCGAATAACGACGCGTGTTCCCCTGGGTGCGCTGCGGCTGGAGGAGTCCCTTGCGCTCGTAGACTCGCAGCGTCTGGGGATGAACGCCGGCAAGCTCGGCCGCCACCGAGATGATGTAGATCGCTCGGTCCGGGTCGGTTTCCAACCTCTTGCTCATCTCACGCCTCCATCGAAGACGCTGCCTCGCTCCGCCGGATGAACTCGGCGAAGTGAGCTCTGGGGTCTTCCTTCTGCAACGCGGCGAACTGCTCGAGCAGCTCTTTCTCTTTCTTGGTGAGCTTGGATGGGACCTGGACCTCGATCATCACGAGGAGATCGCCGGTCTTTGTCTTGAACAGACCACCGCGTCCCTTCACGCGCAGGACCTTGCCGGAGCGGGTGCCGGCGGGGATCTTCACGGTCACGCTGCTACCCAGGGTCGGAACCGGGATCTTGGCTCCCATTGCCGCCTCGGGGAACGTCACCGGGATGGTGATGAGGAGGTCGCCCTTGTCTCCCTGACGGAACACGGGGTGCAGGTGGACGTGGACGCGCACGTAGAGATCGCCGGGAGGACCACCTTGCAAACCGGGGCCACCCTTGCCGGCAACCCGGATGCGCGCGTTGTCCTTGACCCCTGCCGGTATCCGCACCTTCGGGCCACCGGCAAGCTCGACCATCGTTCCCTGCACCGCGTCCTCGAACGAGAGATAGACCTCGGTCTCGAGATCTTGACCCTTGCGCTCCTGGGGCCGGAAACCGAAGAGTCCTCCGAAGAGGTCGGACACATCCGCGCCCTGACCGCCTCCGAAGAGATCCTCGACGTTGACGTTCACGCGCTGTCCGCCTCCGGGGCGGCCCGGCCGGAACCCGACCGATCTGCCACCCGAGTAGCTCCGGATCTCGTCGTACTCCTTGCGTTTCTCCTCGTTAGACAGGATCGAATATGCCTCCGAGACCTCCTTGAAACGCTGTTCGGCCTCGGCGTCGTCCTTGTTGGTATCGGGGTGATGCTTCTGGGCTAGCTTCCGGTACGCGCGCTTGATCTCGTCCTTCGAGGCTTTCTCGGACACCCCGAGGACCTTGTAGAAATCCTTCTCGAACCAATCGCGCTGTGCCATCTAGATCAAGCCTCTGCTTCGCGTGCCTCAACGGGCCGAGCTACGACGACCATCGCGGGACGCAGGATCTTCTCGCCCAACATGTACCCGCGCCGGTGCACGGAGGTCACGGTCGGCACGGATATCGCCTCGTCCTCGTGAGATTCCACCGCTTCATGGAAGCGCGGGTCGAACTCGGTCCCTAGGGCCTCTATTTCCTGAAGCCCTTCGCTCCTCAGCGCGTCGATCAGCTCCCTCTGGATGATGGTGAGGCTCGAGCCCTCGGGCTCGTGGTCGAGCGCGCGCTCGAAGTTGTCCAGCACCGGAAGGAGCTTCTCGAGCATCCTTGCCTCGGCCCGTTTGGCGATCTCCGCCTGCTCACGCATCATGCGCTTGCGGTAGTTATCGAAGTCGGCCCGCAGGTACGCGAGCTTGTCGAGCAGCTCGGCCTCGAGACCGTCCTCGACCTCGACCGGCACCTCGTCCACGACGCGCGCCTCGGGCGCGTCGACATTCTCCTCAGGTTCGGATGCGCCGGGCGCATCGGCCGCCCGGCGTTTATCCGTCACCCGTACCTTGCGTTCGTTCGTCATTACGCGCTCTGCTCCGCGTCACCCTCGTCGACTACTTCGGCGTCGACAACGTCATCGTTGCCGTCCGATGCGCCGGGGGTGCCCGGGGTGCCCTCAGCACCCTGCTGCTGAGCCTGCTTGTAGATGACCTCGGCGAACTTCTGCGAAGCCGTCATCAGGGATTCGCTGGTGCGCTTGATCGCGTCGACGTCGGTTCCACTCAGGGCTTCCTTCGTCTCGGCCAGCGTCTCCTCGATGGTCTTCCGGTCGCTCTCGTCGAGCTTGTCGCCGTGCTCCTTCATCGACTTCTCGGTCTGATACACGATCGAGTCGGCCTGGTTGCGAGCCTCGGCAGCAGCGCGGCGTTGTTTGTCCTCTTCCGCGTGCGCTTCCGCGTCCTTCATCATCTTCTCGATCTCTTCATCGTCGAGCTTGGTTCCGCCGGTGATCGTCATCGACTGCTGCTTGCCGGTGCCGAGATCCTTGGCGTGCACGTTGACGATGCCGTTGGCGTCGATGTCGAACGTGACCTCGACCTGAGGCATGCCACGTGGTGCCGGCGGGATGTCCGTGAGCTGGAACCGACCAAGGGACTTGTTGTGGTCGGCCATCTCGGCCTCGCCCTGCAGAACGTCGATCTCTACGTTCGGCTGATTGTCCGACGCCGTGGTGAAGATCTCCGACCGCTTGGTCGGGATCGTGGTGTTCCGCTCGATCAAACGAGTGAACACGTCGCCGAGGGTTCTCACTCCCAGCGACAACGGGGTCACGTCGAGAAGCAGAACGTCCTTGACGTCGCCCTTGAGCACGCCTGCCTGAATCGCGGCGCCTACTGCAACGACCTCATCCGGGTTGACGCCCTGATGCGGTTCCTTGCCTCCGGCCATCTCCTTGACCAGGTCGCGCACGGAAGGCATGCGGGTCGAACCACCGACCAGGATGATGTGGTCGATGTCACCAACCGAGATACCGGCGTCCTTGACGGCCGCTTGGAACGGAGCCTTGGTGCGGTCGAGGAGGTCGCTGGTCATCTGCTCGAACTCGCTCCGGGTGAGCGTGAGCTCGAGGTGCAGAGGACCCTGTGCGGTCGCGGTGATGAACGGAAGGTTGATCGACGTCGACTGTGCAGACGAGAGCTCGATCTTGGCCTTCTCGGCCGCTTCCTTGAGGCGCTGCAACGCCATCTTGTCCTTGGACAGATCGACCCCGTTGTTGTCCTTGAAGGTCTTGACGAGGTTGTCGATGATCTTCTGGTCCCAGTCGTCGCCGCCGAGCTTGGTGTCGCCGTTGGTCGACTTGACGTCGAACACGCCCTCGCCCAGCTCGAGCACCGAAACGTCGAACGTTCCACCGCCGAGGTCGAAGACCAGGATCGTCTGCTCCTCGCCGCCTGCCTTGTCGAGCCCGTAGGCGAGCGCGGCCGCGGTCGGCTCGTTCACGATCCGAAGCACCTCGAGGCCCGCAACCTGCCCTGCCTCTTTGGTTGCCTGACGCTGCGCGTCGTCGAAGTACGCTGGCACGGTGATGACCGCTTCGGTCACGGTGTCGCCGAGATACGCCTCGGCGTCTGCCTTCAGCTTCTGAAGGATGCGAGCGGAGATCTCCTGGGGCTTGAAGTCCTTCCCGTCGATCTCGATCTTGTGATCGGTTCCCATCTCGCGCTTGATCGACCGGATCGTCCGGTCGGGGTTGGTGATGGCCTGCCGCTTGGCGACCTCACCCACGAGGACCTCGCCGCTCTTGGAGAACGCGACCACCGACGGGGTTGTTCGGGCCCCTTCGGCGTTCGGGATAACGGTGGGCTGGCCACCCTCCATAGCGGACACGACCGAGTTGGTCGTCCCGAGGTCGATTCCTACTGCCTTTGCCATGATGCTGCCTCCTGCTTCCTAGGTCCCTCTGGGGCTTGCTGCCTGGATATGGAAATCTAAGTGCCTCTAAGGATGAACCTTGAGTACTCTACTGTCAACTTCGACCAGGCCTCTGCTATTCCCCGAGGAGGTCAGGATCGCGCACAGAACGGAGCGCTTTCGCACACAGAACTCCGGACCCCAAGAGCCTCCCCCACCTCCCGATCCCCGCCTGTGAACCTCCCGATCCCCCCGCTCCCCCCGAAAAACCGACCCGATTCCGCGCACAGAACCCCCCGAGCTTGCTCTGGGGGTGCCCGCCGGGTCTTTGTGCGCGGAAAAGGGGCCTGTGGTTGGAGGGCCCTGTGGTTGGAGGGGCCTAAGGGGAGGTCTGAGGGGGGATCGAGGGGCAAGGAGGGCAGATGGGCAGGTGGGCAACTCCTATACTGCCCCGCAGCGACCCCTGAATCGTTGGTCAAGATGCCCGGGAGGCTTAACGGTGTTCGAGAAGCTCGTGATGGCGGTCCTGCTGCTGGTCACCCTCGGGTTGTTCGGCCGGCGGATGGTCATGCTGCTCGGGTACCTGAAGCTGGGGGCCGCCGACGACCGCCTCCCCAAGAACTGGGGCCGTAAGCTCAAGGAGCAACTGGTCGTTGTCCTGGGCCAGAGGAAGCTGCTCCAGTGGACGCTCCCCGGGCTCATGCACTTCTTCATCTTCTGGGGCTTCGTGGTCCTGTTCACGACCATCGTCGAGGCGTTCGGAGCCGTGTTCCAGGAGGGCTTCCACATCCCGATCATCGGGCAGTGGGGTCCGCTCGGGGCGATCCAGGACTTCTTCGTCGCCGCGGTGCTCCTCGGGGTCGCGACCGCGTTCTACATCCGGAGGGTGCACAACCCGGGCCGGTTCCGCGGTTCCCACACGAGGGACGCCGAGTACATCCTCTACGCGATCACCGGCATCATGCTCACGATCCTCGCGACCAGGGGGGCCGAGATCTCACTCGGACACTTCCCTTACGACACCACCTGGACCCCGCTTTCGAACCTGACCGCGCA
>JAENWQ010000027.1 GCA_016649855.1 Actinomycetota bacterium
CGAGACCGGCCAGGACCACCGTGAACCCCACGATCACTGCGAGTATCCGGAAGACCTTCCCCTTGCCTTCGTACATCCTCTCGGCCCACGCGCGCAGGTTCTCGATCTTTTCTCGGATCTTGTCGTCGGAGTCGCTCACGATCGTGAACCTACCCCGCTTGAGGATGCGGCGGAGTCCCAGGCGAACTCCTCGCCGAGCACGATCACGCAGTCGGCTTCTCCCAGTGTTACCAGCCGGTCCTTCCGCGGGTTGATGACGACCTCGACCCCGGTTTCGTTCGTCACCTGGTATCCAAGCGCCACTTCGCCCCGAGAGCGGGCCGCCGCCACGATGTCGGCGAACCCGGTCGCCTGGCCGGTCTGCAGATAGTTGGCTGCCGGTATCAGGTAGAGCTCGGAGCCGGCCTCGTCGAGCAGATCCTCGAAGACGGGGGCCAGCTCGTTGTTCTCGGAGAGCTGCGCCATGATCAGCGCGGTGAGTCGTTCGCTGACGATGAACTCTCCGGAGTCGCCTTGCGGGAAGAGATCGACATCGCGCTCATCGAGCAGCTCGGCGACGATGTTCGTGTCGGTCCCGGCCTCGTCGATGGCGCTCCTCAGATGAAGCAACGTCAGGAGAACCCTGGCGTCGGCCTGAGCCTCGGTCAGCCCATCCCGGTCGCAGAGGACCACCGCATGGTCGAAGCGCTCCTCGGCGACAACCTCGTGCAACGAGGCACGGTCAAGGGTGCGATCCAGCACCCGGCATTCGATGTTCGACAGAGGCTGTGGAACTGCGAGGTTCTCGCGATCGATGATTCGAGTCGTGGGGCTGCGGCGGATGTGGGGAAGCCATTGCGGGTACCCGTGAACGTGACCTTGTCGTACCTCTTGGAAGTAGATCTCGTCCCCGTCGAAGTCGAACAGCTCCTGGTAGCCCTGGCTGAGCCCCGGCTGGCGACAGACCTGTGCAGTCACCTTGGCGATGAGGTCGACCGAGCGGATCACCGTGATCGCTCCCTGCGTTCCTTCCTCCAGAGCGACCCCGACCGATGCCTTCTGGATCTCGACGATCACGGGGGCCACCCTCGAGTCACCGAAGATATGGAGGAGTGCCAGCGAGGTTTTGACGACCTCCGCGTCACCATCGATCCCACCCGTATTGAGCACGATCACGGACTTGGCCCTCGCCGGCTGAGCGATGTCGAGGTCTATCAGCTCGTAGGGAACCCCGGTTCGGCACACCAACCTGGTGGTCTTCATGTCTGGAACGCGCGCCGAGATGTCGTGCTGCATCTCATCTTTGTCGAGTGGAGCGAGGACAACGATGCTGGCGTGTCGTTGGTTCTCGTTCGCGGTCGTCAGCTCAGAGATGATCGCGTAGATCTTGGGGGACCAACCGAGGATCAATGTATGTCCGGACTCCATCACCGGGGACCGGCCCCTTCGGAGCTCGGCGAGCTTGTCGGCGATGCCGTTGGCGAGCAGACCGATCAGCGAGCTGACCACCAGAACCCCGCCGATCGTCACGAGGAGAGAGGCCGCCCGGAAGAACGCCCCTTCATCGCCACCCATCGTCCCGGGGTCCATCGTCCTCAGCATCGACAGCCAGAGAGCCTCCGGGAAAGAGAGTTCCTTCCCGTCGATCGAGACGCGCGCGATCGCCTCGATGAGCGAAACGACGAATATCAGGGCCACCGTCACCCCGGCCAGCCACAGGATCATGCCCTTGGTGCCGGACGACATCGTGTTCTCGAACCAGTACTTCAGCCGTTGTCTGAGGGTTCGGTGCCCGTTCAAACTCTGCCCACCTTCTATCGGAGCCGATCGTCCGGACGATGCTTCCACCCACGCGCGCTCTCGTCGATAGGGCGCTCTACGTATCATCATGAACTGTGAAGATCTTTCCGTCGCTCGTCGTTCTCGTCCTCCTTGGAGCCTCGTGCCCCTCGACCTCGGACGACCGGCCCCCGGTCGCCGCCGAGTCGCCGTCCCCCGAGTCGCCGTCCCCCGAGACGAGTCCCACTCCTGAAGATCCACCCTTCGCGCTCGGAAAGCCGCAGAAGGTTCCTCCGACGGAGTGGATCACGGGCCCACGGGCCGAACGATCCTTCGTGATGTTGACGGGAGGCGCGGCCGCCGGACAGGTCGGAAGGATCCTGGACCTTCTCGAGCAGCGTGAGGTGTCGGTCGGACTCTTCTTCCCCGGACGGTGGATCGCGAGGAACCCCGATCTCGTCGCGGCTGCCCTCGAAGCCGGGCACGTGGTGGGGAACTCCGGGTGGGACGGGCACGCGCTCACGAAGGGGAAAGGGCGCAGTACGGATCGTTCGATCGGCCGGGCAGAGGACGCGCTGGAGGCCGTCGAGGTTGACCCACGGCCGTGGCTATTCCCTCCGGGCGGGAGGCGAGATGAACGGACCGCAACGCGCGCCGGCCGACTCGGCTACCGGCTGGTGCGCCCCTCGGTCGATCCGGGGGACCTGGCGTCCAAGGAGGTCGTGGCGTACGTCGCGGACCACGCTCGCCCCGGCTCGATCGTTCGTCTCGACCTCGGTCGCCACGCTCACCGAGCCGTCATCGGCCCCGTGATCAGGGCCCTGGAGGAAGAGGCCCTCCCGCCCGCTCCGTTCGAACGGATAGCCAAGACGGAGCCGGTCCGGTGGGACCTGAGCTTCGCCCCGGGATCGGCAGGTCCCCGGGTGGAAAGGATGCAGAGGGCTCTCAAAGCCGCGACTTTCCCGATGCCGAACTTCGACGGCGTTTTCGGAGAGGGCACCCTCCAGGCGGTTCTCGGCTACGAGAAGCTGATGGGCCTCGAGCGAGACGGCGTGGTCGATCCAGAGCAGATGGAGGAGATCCTCCTGTCGAGTCCGCCGGCACCCCCCAGAGAGGGCTTATCCGACTACATCGACATCGACATCACGCGCCAGATCCTCTTCGAGGTGCACGACGGCGTCGTCCTCAACACCATCGCGATCTCGAGTGGCAGCGGCGCGACCTATGACTCGTTCGGCCACACCGCGATAGCCCACACCCCGCGCGGGGATTTCACCATCGAGCGCAAGATCCCCGAGTGGCGGATGAGTAACCTCGGCCAGCTCTATTTCCCGATGTACTTCACCGGTGGATACGCGGTCCACGGAAGCCCGTCGGTCCCCGCTTACCCAGCGAGCCACGGTTGCGTGAGGGTTCCGCTCTCCGAGGCCCAGGGGCTCTACGACCGGAACCCGATCGGTACGCCCGTCTTCGTTCACGACTGAACTCTCAGCCGGCGTGATCGTCGCTTTCGATCTTTGTCCTTCCGACGAGATCGTCGACGAACTGCTGCGCGGTTCGCGGCGACAGCCCGGAGCCGTTCCGTGACCATCTCAGCGCCTTCTCATCGAGCACTTCGGGATCGATCGCAAAGGCCCTCCTCGCGGCGAGCGCGCTCACGATTACGAGGTATCGCTCCTGGTTGGACGCGGGGAAGAACACACGGAGGCCGAACCTCGATGCGAGCGATGTCTTGTGTTGGTGGGCGTCGGAGACATGGACCGGGTCGAAGCGGTCGGACTCGCGGTCGTTGTGCCGCTCGTCGACGAGGTGCCTGCGATTGGAGGTGGCGTAGATGACGACGTTGCGCGGCCGGGCCTCCAACCCGCCCTCGAGGAGACCTTTGAGGAGACCGTGGTCGTGTTCGCCGAGTTCGAAGGCGAGATCGTCCATGAACACGATGAACTTCTCGGGATGCCGGCGAAGCACACGCATCAGTTGCGGCAACTCCTCGATCTGCTCCTTGGCGAGCTGCACGAGCCGCAGGCCATCGTCTGCGAACTCGTTGGCCAGGGCCCTGACGGTCGAGGACTTCCCCGTCCCGTTCGGCCCGTAGACGAGGACATTGTTGGCGGGCCCCCCTGCGGCGAGGATCCGTGCGTTCTGTACCAGGGGGTCCCTCTCCTCTTCGTATCCGGGGAGATCGCCGAGCGTCGTTGGGTCCGGTTCGAGCACGGGCACGAGCGCGCCGGCGCGCCAGAAGAAGCTCGTTAGTTCGCCCACCACTCCGGGGCTGTGCTCCGTGAAGTAGTCCCAGAGGAAGTCGATCAAAGAGTCCCAGGGAGCATCGCTCGCGAGCAGCATCTCGACACCGCCCACCTCGTTGCCGGTGGCGAGGTCTCTCCACGACGGGAGGTTCCCCGGAAGCGACCTCAGGATGCTCTCTGGGTCGATCGAGTGCAGCTTCTGCAAGATGCGTAGATCGTGCGCGAGGGCTTTCCGCAGACCGTCGGACAGCGGCCGGCCGGCTCCGGCGGCGCGCGTGAAGGCGGTCTCCTCGGTGAGGACCTGCTTGCGAAGGTAGTGAGACCACGGATCCCCGTGGTCCGATGGGAGGGCCGCCAGGGCCGCGAAGCACACCGGATAGCGACCCTCGAGGGTGTGCTTGGAACCGCCCGAGTCCAGCTCCGAGAGCATGCGGCACAGGGGATCTTCTGAGATCCCTCGGTAGATCAAGAGCGTGTCGATCCTGCCCATCATGTCGTTCCTTCCACGGTTATCTAGCAAGAGCCCTTCCCGTTTATCATGAAAGTCGAGCAGCTGGCTTGTTGCCGAGCTCCATCCGTCGGATGCAGAGCCGTAGGAGGCCGGTTGCCACGTCGAACGTTCTCTGATCGGAGGAGGGGCCTCTCCTCGATCTCGGTTGATCTCTCTCCCATGTTCGAGTCACGTCCGTTCCGCTCTCTGATCATGGGCCAGATCGCATCCTTGATCGGAACGCAGATGCGATACGTCGCGATGGCGTGGCAGATCTTTCTGCTGACCGGTTCCAGCGCGGCGGTGGGCCTCCTTGGGTTGGCGGAAGTGATCCCCATGGTCGTCGTGTCGATCATTGCGGGACCCATGGCGGACATCCGTGATCGCAAGAAGATCATGTTCTGGTCCCAAGCGGCGTTGATGGTGGTGTCCGCCACGCTCGCGGTCGTGGCTCTCGCTGACAGACCGGCGCTCTGGACGTTGTACGGGCTTACCGCGCTGGGCGCTGCCTTCGACGCACTCGACAAACTTGCACGGAACGCTGTGATCCCGAATCTGGTGGGGCCGGACAAGATCGCTCCGGCCATCGCCCTGAAGCAGATCAGCTTCCAAGTTTCTCTGATAGTCGGGCCCGCCCTGGGCGGACTTGCAGTGGCGGGCTTCTCGCTATCCGTCGTCTATGCGATCGATGCTGCCACGTTCATAGTCGCCCTCCTCTCCCTTCGCGCGCTTCCGGCCTTCGAGCCCAGGGGCGAACGGGGTCCGGCGCTGACCCTTCTGCGAGAGGGACTGAGGTTCAGCATCGGCCGTCCCTTGATCCGATCTGTGTTCCTGGTCGACCTCACCGCCATGATCTTCGGGATGCCACGGGCCGTCTTTCCCGCGCTGGCCCGAGGCTTCGGCATCGGCGCGGGAGGTTTGGGGGTGCTCTATTCTGCGCCGGCCATCGGAGCGCTCATAGGGGCCTCGCTCAGCGGCTGGGTCGGGAGGATCGGCCGGCATGGGGCAGCCATCTTCATCGCCGCGGCCGTATGGGGAGCCTCGATCGCCGCTGCGGGGATCTTCGGCATGTCCTTCGTTCCGCTGCTCGCCTTCCTCGCGCTCGCTGGGGCGGCGGATGTCTTCAGCGCCGTGTTCAGAGGAACGCTGGTCCAGGAGGCCACTCCGGACGAGCTGCGCGGAAGGGTCACGGCGGTCAACAGCCTGGTTGTTACCGGGGGCCCGCGCGTGGGGGATATCGAGGCGGGGTTCGCCGCATCGTTCTTCGGCGCGCGCGGTTCTGTGATCGCGGGTGGTGTCGCATGCTTGATAGGGACCGGGGCCCTGTTCTTTACATCTCCCGAGCTGAGGAACTATGCGCGCAAGATCTCCAGACAACCCGATCACAAGCATGACGGAGGAGAGGTGTGACCCGTCGCTCCACACCCCTACGTGTACGGTGGAAGACAAGGACGCAGGACAAGGAGATGGCATGGTCGACATAGGGCGCAGCAGGGCTCTGGATCTCACTCAGGACTTCTCGATGCACACCCCCGCGTTCGCGAGCTACACGGGACCCTCGATCAAATGGGTGAAGCGCCTCGCGTTCGACAGGGCCGGAGGGCAGGAGATCACTTCGACGCTCCATGTGTCCACGCACCTTGACGCGCCAGCGCACTTCTTCTCCGGTGGGAAGTTCATCGGGGACCTTCCGCTCGACTGGCTCATGGGTCCGGCATGCGTCGTCGATCTCGCGAAGTCGGGCATCGGCGACTACGAGATCTACGGCCCGGAGCATTTCGAACGGTGGGAGAAGGACACCGGGCACTCGATCGACAAGGGCGACATCGTCCTGATCAACACCGGCTACCATCGCTACTACCCGGAGAACTGGACCGATCTGAGCGCGGTGGACGAGACCAAGTACTTCATCCGCCATCCGGGACCGACCCGGGACTTCGCAGAATGGGTGCTCGATCGTGGGATCAGGTACCTGGCCGTCGACGCCGGGAGCGCGGATCACCCGATGAACACCGTGATCCGGAAACTGCGCGCGGACGAGGCCGAGGACGCCGAGGCGAAACTGGGCCGGTCACTCGATGAGGTCTTCCCCAAGCCCGACTACCAGATCATGCACACCTACCTGTTCCCGCACGACATCGTGCATATCGAGAACCTCGGGGGCCAGATCGACGAGGTCCTCGATCAGAAGGTCTGGTTCGGCTGCTTCCCGTGGCGTTTCCAGGGCGGCGAGGCCGCGTTCTGCCGGGCGGTTGCCTGGACCGACTGAACCCGTGCGGATCGTGGCATGGCACGATTGATCTGTGAGGGAAGTCCGATACGCATCGAGCGGCGGGGCGAACATCGCCTATCGGGTCGTGGGCGAAGGTCCGCAGGACGTCATGCTCGTTCCCCTGTGGTTCTCGAATCTCGATCTCCTGCCCGAGTTCCCTTCGATCGCGAACGGCGTCCGGGGATTCAGCTCGTTCGGGCGCGTGATCACCTGGGATCGTCGCGGCGCCGGTCTTTCGGATAGGGGAGTAGGCCCCGCAACGCTGCAGCAGGGGGTCGCCGACCTCATCGCGGTGCTCGACGCAGCCGGGGTCGAGAAGACCGCCCTGTTCGGATTCAATGAATCTTCGATGTTGGCCGTGCTTGCGGCGGTGAAGCATCCGGAGCGCATCTCGAAGGTGATCCTCTACGGGAGCTACGCGACGACGGTCCGCAAGGACGACTACCCCTGGGCCCCTTCGGCGGAAGAGCGGGAGCAGGAGGTCGAGTTGCTCGTCGGGGGATGGGGCAGTTACCAGATGGGCCAGCTCTTCATGGCCGGGGGCGATGAGCGCGCGGTCCAGTGGGCGATGCGCTGGATGCGCAATTCGGTGAGCAAAGACATGCTGCGGGGGACTTACGAGATGCTGTCGGAGGCCGATGTGCGTGCCGATCTGCCCAGGATCACGGTGCCGACGCTCGTGATGTACCGCACCGGCGATCTGAACGTCCCCGTGCAGAACAGCCGCTATATCGCGTCGAAGATCCCCGGCGCGCGCTACGTCGAGTTCTGTGGGTCGGAGCATGTCCCTTTCCTTGGCGACTGGGACACGATCGCAGGTGAGATCGAAGAGTTCCTCACCGGCCATCGGAAGCCGAGAGGGAACGAGCGCGCTATGGAGGACGCCTCGTGAAGTTCACCGGGGACGGCTCGCTGGCATCGTTCGACTCTCCCGGAGGTGCGATCCGCAGCGCGGAGGCAACGATCGCGGCGGTGAACCGCCTGGGTATCGAGATCAGGGTCGGCATCCACACGGGCGAGGTCGAGGTCAGGGGAGACGACGTTGGTGGTATCGCCGTACACATCGGGGCTCGGGTGATGGCCGCGGCACGGCCCGGCGAAGTGCTCGTCTCGGCCGCCGTTCCCCCGCTGGTGACCGGTTCGAACATCACCTTCGAGGACCGGGGCCCGCACGCTCTCAAGGGTGTAGACGGAGAATGGAACCTCTTCGCGGTGGGACAGGCGCGGTGAGATAGGCAAGGACAGCTGGGTCTGTCAGACTTCGGACGGTAGGCGACTTGGCAAATGCCAGGCGCTGTCGCATGATTTTCGGTACGTTCGCAACCACCGGGAGGATGGCAATGGCCAGCAAGGACAAAGGCGGCAAGGCCGCCAAGAAGGTGCCCCAGAAGAGCATGAAGGAGAAGCGCCAGGCGAAGAAGGCGAAGAAAGAGAAGTAGAACCTCCCTGGAGCGAGTTGCCCGATGTCGCTACGGGCTGCCATTTCCTGGAGGATCACGCCGTTAGCTGTCGAGGGTCCTTGGTTTTCGATCCTCCTGCTAATAGCCTCACGCGGTGCGCGCCGGGCGTCTGATATCGATCACCACCGCGGGTCTATTGATGTTCAGTCCCAGCGCGCTGGCGGCTCCGTCGACCCGAGAGACCGTCGAGATGATGACACTGCGCGAGAAGATCGGGCAGCTGGTGATGTTCGCAGTGGGCGGCAAGAACCTGACGATGTCCGAGAGGAAACAGGTAGCTCGTTACCACCTCGGCGGCGTCATCCTCTTCGCCAAGAACTACGACGATCGCGCCCAGTTGAGGGGACTGAACCGCCAGATCCAGAAGGCCGTTCGGCGCGGAAATGACTTCAAGATCGGTGCCCTGATCTCGGCGGATCAGGAAGGCGGAGTGGTCAAGCGTTTCCCGGACATGCCCCCGGCATACTCGGCGCCGCGCATGGGTGAGATCGGGAGTACCTCGGTGGCGCGCAGCCAGGGGAAGAAGACGGCGAAGGCCCTGAAACATAGCGGCGTCAACGTCGACCTCGCTCCGGTGGCCGATCTCGACATCGGTCCGAATCACGTGATGGCCTCTCGGAGCTTCGGAGAGAATCGCTACGTGGTGGCCCGTCTCGCGGATGCCTTCGGTCGCGGGTTACAGGAGAATAGGGTAGCCGCGGCCGCCAAGCACTTCCCCGGGTTCGGCGGGGCCTCGATGAACTCCGACGACGGCGCCGCCTACGTCCGGAGATCGAGGTGGCAGCTGCACCACGTCGATGCGGTGCCGTTCCACCGGATGATCGATCGCGGCGTCCGGATGATGATGATCTCTCACGGGATGTACACGAACGATGGCGGTAAGAAACCGGCGTCGCTCAACCACTACATCACCACGGACCGCCTGCGCGACGAGTTCGGTTTCAAGGGTGTGGCGATCAGCGACGACCTCGTCTCGGTAGCCTGGCGTTTCGGAGGCGATACCTCGAAAGCCTGCAAGGCGACGGTCCGGGCGGGGATGGACATCGCACTACTGACGGGCGACGTGGGGATGGCTAAGGCGTGCGCCCAGAGGATCTACAAGGGCGTGAGGAACGGGGATATCCGCAAGCAGCGGATCGACGACGCGGTGAAGAGGGTGCTCAAGCTCAAGGTGTGGCTGAGGATCTTCGATCCGGGCGAGTAGTAGTTGAGTTGGACATCGTCCCCGTGCTTCGATTGATGGATAGATCGGGCGACGAATGGAGGACCCGTGCCGCGTCACGACGCAACCACCTGGAAGCTCCCCAAGGGTTACGAGGGGGCCGTCGGTAACGCGAACATCGAGATTGAGGTGCGCCAGAGCCGGAAGCCGGTGAGGGCCCACGACGTGCAGCAACGCAAGCGCAAGAGCGAGCTGCTCGGCCATCTGTTGATCTCGAAGGGAGGCATCGAGTGGCGTCCCCGCGCCGGCAAGAAGCTGGTGGCCATGAGCTGGGAGAAGTTCGCCGCACAGATGGATGAGGCCAGGTAAAGTGCTCCCGTGGGATTCCTGAAGAAGGCTGGGAGCGCGCTGGGGCACATCGACAAAGACTGCCGCAGTTCGAGTCGGGGCAGGGCTTCGTTGCAGTGCGCGTCGACCCAGCCGATCCTCAGAACATCGCACTCGACCTGTCCCACGACGTGCCTCCTCCTCGTGGTGGGGCCGCGGCGACCGGCGAGGGGCCCGGAGTCGGAAGCACGGTTCAGGTCATCGACGCAAGCGGCGGCTTGCCCGAGGACCTCGCCCAACAACTGGCAGCCGCAGGCGTCGACCTCGGTGCTGGCGCGACGCAGGAGCAGAACCGCGAGAGCAAGTTGTCCGCTGCCCTGGCCACCGGCGCGCCGTGCAGAGCTGTCGTTCAGTCCGCCCAGCCACTTGGTTTCCAGAAGGATGGGCTCGACGTGTGGGGCATCGTGCTCAACGCCATCGTCGAGGGGGAACCAGCGAGCCAGGCGCGGATCGGTATCGGTGTGCCGGCCGAGGCGGTGGCACTCGTCTTTCCCGGTGCGAACCTTCCGGCCAAGCGCCGGGGCGACATCGACGATGGAGTGAGCATCGACTGGGCCGCCGCCCTCAAAGACCACTAGCTCGCGGCGCCCCTGCGGGGTGCGGTTAGCCTTGCTGGTGATGATCTACACGCTCGAGGACGAGCCCGTTCTACAGAACCCCGTGATGGTCTCCGCGCTGTCCGGCTGGGTCGATGCCGGAGCCGTTGGAACCAGCGCGGCCACCCATCTCGCCGGGGACGGCAGGCTGATCGCGTCCTTCGATCCCGACGCTCTGTTCGACTACCGGAGCCAGCGACCGATCCTCGACATCGTCGATGGAGTTATGACCCAGGTGGTGTGGCCCGAGGTCGTGCTGCGCCATGCCGTCGTCGGGGGCAAGGACCTCCTGCTCCTCACGGGTCAAGAACCGGACCTCGGATGGAAGCGGTTCTCGGACGCGGTTGCAGAACTGGCGGCTCGCTTCAAGGTCGTACAGCTCGTCACCCTCGGCTCGGTTCCGGCCGCGGTCCCGCACACGTTGCCGTCTCCCATCCTGACCACCGCATCGGATCCGGATCTGCTCGCCGGCGATGTGCGGCCGCCGTCGGGGTTGCTCCGGGTGCCGGCCGCTGCGGTCAGCATGGTCGACCGGCAAGTGGCCGGAACCGGGATCCCGACGGTCGGTTTCTTCGTACAGGTGCCGCACTACGCTCCGGGGCCCTATCCTCCCGGGGTCGTTGCGCTGCTGCAGCGTCTCGCCGTCCATCTCGGCATCGACATCCCGCTCGAGTCACTCGAGGAAGATGCCAAGACGCACCGCATCCAGCTCGACGAGCTCATCGCCGGACAGCCGGAAGCGCAGGAGCACGTTCGCTCACTCGAATCCATGCAGGCCGATCAACCGATCGTTTCGGGCGAGGAGCTCGCGAGCGAGATCGAGCGTTACCTCCGCAATGCCCCGCCGGGCGACCAGGGGAACCAGGGCTAGGAAGGGTCTGATGAACGAGAGATACGGCGCGCCGGTATCCGGCGACGAGAAGCAGGTGCTGGGAGGTTTCCTCGATCATTACCGCAGGTCACGCGGATATCCTCCGAGAACTGATCGACGGGAAGACCGAAACCGGTTACGTCTAGTGCACCTGGGTCACAAGATCTGAGTGACGGTCGGCGGATTCATCCACCCCGGTCGGGAACCAGAGGATGAAGGCGACGTCCTCGGTCCCTCGTTCGACGTCCACGGTGCCGCCGAGTGATTCCGCCAGTTGGCGGGCGATGTAGAGACCGAGCCCGACGCCGGAAGAGGTCGCATCTCCGCCTCGCTGGAACGGCTTGAAGAGTTCCTCGGGATCGAGGTCGGCAGGGAGACTGCCCTCATTGCGAACCGTGATCGACGCCCCGGGGGGTTCGACCGCGGTTTCGACGGTGATCGTCGAGCCTTCCGGACTGTGAGAGATGGCGTTCTCGATGAAGACTCCGAGTATCTGTATGACCGCGTCGTCATCGACGAGCAGAGGAACGCCGGCGTGCATCGTGGACTGGATCGGGCGAACAGCCTCGAACCCTCTGATCGACGAAGCGACCAGGTCGTCCAGCTGGATATGGCGACGCGCCCCGGCCAGCTCCGCGCGGGCCCCCTTGAGGAGCATCTCGATGAGGCGTTGGAGATCGCGTCCCCGGTTAAGTGCGGAGCGCAGGAGTTCGTCGCGCACCGGGGCACTAAGAGAGTCCGTCCGGGCCTCGACGGTACGGAGAGCGCCCATCATCACGGTCAAAGGGGTCTTGAGTTCGTGGGAGACCATCGCCAGGAACATCTCCTTCGCCTGACGGGCCTCGTTCATCTCCTGGACCGTCTTGGCGTCGGTCAGCGCGATGCTTGCAAACTCTGCGATGGCGAGAAGGATCTCCTGCTCGTCTTCGGAGTAGGCGCGACCGGGCTTGTAGCTCGCGGAGACGAGGCTCCCGGCGATGGCGCCGTCCTGATAGACGGGCGCGGCCATCGCGCTTTGCATCCCGTCCTCCGCGAATTCTCCGACCGTTCCAGGCGCACTGGAGTAGTTGTCGATGATCACGAGCCTTCCCTCGGCGGCCGCGCGTCCACCCGCTCCCTCTCCAACCGGACTCCGGCGGATCTGTTCGAGGACTTCCCCCCTGACGCCGGTCGCAGAGGCGACCACCAGGAACCCCGGATCGTCAGGGTCGAACAACCTCAGGCCCGAGATCTCATCGCCGGTCAGTTCCCGGATCCCCTCGGTGATGGTGTCGAGCACCTCCTGTAAGGGGGCCCGGCGCGAGATGGATCGCTGGATCTTCGAAAGTCGTTCGAGTAGGTGCTGACGTTCGCGGAGTCGGGAGGCAGCCAGTCTCTCGGCCTCGAGGGTGCGGAGCATCCTCAGGACGAGCCCGAGGGTGCGTCCCATGTTGCTCACGAGGACGACCTCTTGACCGTCGAACCTCGACGGTCCGGCGCGGGCGAGTACGAGAAAGGAGCCCGTACCGTCTTCCAGGTCGGAAGAGACCAGCGAGGTCACCCCCAGACCGTCGAGCGTGACGCTGCGCTCACCGGCTTCGTTGGCTTCGAGAACCGCGGCGACTCTGGGATCGTCGTTCGAGAGGCCCACGAGGGCAAGGATCTGTGACCCCCTGACGGTCACGGCTATCTCCGCCTCGAGGGCTTCGGCGGCCCGTTCGGTCGCTCCGAGGAGAGCGGAGGGTTCGTCCTGGAACGCAGTCACGGAAGCAAGGAACTCCGAGAGTTGATGCGTGCCCCAGTCGCTTGCGGCCCGCGGCATCAGGCGACCGCCAGGACCACGAGCGTTTGGTTGTGGAAGCCGCTGATCCCACGGGTTCGAGCGATCTCTCCGTAGGTGTAGAAGCCGGCGACCGGTGCGCCGCTGGCGTGGGCCGAGATGCGCTGAGCCTCACGCTGGATCCCAGCATCACCCAGGACTCCGCGCCGGGCTATGCAATCGAATGCGATCAAGCCGAGCGGTGGAGAGCCCAATCCTTCGAGCGCATCGCGGCAGGCGCCGTCGGTTGCTTCGAGCACCGAGGCCTCGTCGCCTTCCATCAGCCAGACGGCCGCGCCGCGGGGGACCTCGGCGATGCACACGAGCGATCTCTCTTCGAAATCGGCCTCTGCGATGAAGCGGACGTGGGGCTCATCGCTCCGCCTCTGCAGGCCTAGGGGGTGGGTCATGGCGAAGTGGGTGAACGCGGCCGGATCGGTGTGGGCGTCCTCGGGGGCGTCGAGGCGCTCGAGGTACACGTCAAGGGCCGGACGGTTGTCCAGGGAGTAGACGCGGTTGTCCGAGCTCTTGGTCACGGTCATCGGTTCGGCCACGGTTTCCCAACCGTGCCGTACCCCGACGCCGAACGGAGCGTCGGCTCCGATCGCGGCGGCCACCACCGCGTCGCCCAAAACCTCGCGTCCGTAGAACTGATGTGTGGAGGTCATCTTCATATCGTCACCCGCGCATCCTCCGACTAGCGGGACCCCGGCGCCGGCGACGCTGTAGATGCCTCGGACGATCTCTTGCTGGTCACCCGCGAGGCCGTCGGTCAGCACCATCAGGACCTTGTGAGGCCGGTCGGCGACCTCGCTGAGGCAGGCTGCGACTTCGGTCCCCGATCCCCTCAGCCTCCTCGAAAGATCCCGGCGAACGGAGGTTGCCACCTTGAATCCCTCGCCGCCGAGGGCGGCAACGACCACGCCGGAGTGGCCCGCTGTGGAGGCTGCGATCTCTCCGGCGGTCGAGCAACCGATCAGGGGAGCATCGTTACTGGAGTCATTGATGGCCGCGACAAGGGTTTCGAGGTCATAGGAATCCGAGGCGAAGACGATCACGACGGCGGCCGATCGCCCGTTGAGGGCTTCGGTCGCGGCGCCGGCTCCGGCGACCCTGGGGTCGGGATCTAGAGAATGACCAACGCCAACCCAGCGCGTGGATCGAGATTCAGAACCGTCCATGCCCGACACATCGTCCAAACCCACCCCCTGCTGAATAGCCTGAAATGGCTATTTTGACCCTGGTTCGTCAGCGCAGAGGTCTGGTGTCGAACTTCACCTTCGCCCTCTAGATGTAGCGGCCCATGCCCCCGGCGATGTCGATGCTCGCTCCGGTGATGTAGCTCGCGCGGTCGCTCGCGAGGAACGCCACCATCCCCGACACCTCGTCTGGGTTGCCGAAGCGGCCGAGTGGCACGTCGTCCTCGGCCATGCGGGTGAAGAACTCGTCCTCGGATAGCTCGGGGGCCCGGTGCTGGTGGATGTTCGCCCATTGCGGAGTGACTACGAAGCCGATGTTGACCGAGTTGACCAGCACGCCCTCGGGGGCCAGTTCGATCGACAGGGTTTTGGTAAAGGCGAGGCACGCGGCCCGGTCTGTGGTCGTGGCGAAGAACCTCGGATCGGGTGACTTGCCCTGTACCGCGTTGATGTTGATGATGCGCCCACCGCCTCGGTCCTTCATGTGGGGGAGGACCTCCCGTGAGCACCGGATCATCGAGAACAGCTTGACGTCGAGATCCTCTTTCCAGTCCTCGTCGGTGAGCGTCGCGAAGGTTCCGGGGTGAGCGCGACCCGCGTTGTTCACGAGGATGTCGATGCCGCCGAGGGCGGATGCCGAATCGGCGACAAACTGCTTCACCTGGTCGGGATCGGTGACGTCGGCCGCTCGAGCGAAGACGACACGACCATGGGTTTCGAGTTCTTTCCCCGCCTGCGAGACCTCCTCTTGATCCCGGGAGCAGATCGCTACGTCGGCTCCCTCCCGGGCGAGTTCACCCGCGATGGCGCGGCCCAGTCCCTTGGATCCGCCCGTCACGATCGCCTTGCGGCCATCAAGGTGCAGGTCCATAGCTAGTGATCGATCCTCTCTCCGTCGTCGCCGATCAAACCCATCAGCTCGAGGAGGCCCTTGCGTGGGGGGTTGAAGACATCGACCTGCACGCAGTTGTTGTCGTAGGTGCGGGCGCCGTGGGGGACGTTCGGTGGGATATGGATCGCCCCGCCACGTTTGACGACCTGCTTCTGGCCCCCGACCTCGAACTCGAATTCACCTTCGATGACGAACGAGATCTGCTCTTCGTCGTGCCAGTGGACCGGGGCAACGGTGTTGGGACCGAAGCTCACGATGTTCACCATCAGCCGGTCACCGAGCACGGGTTGGAAGCGAAGTCCGGGGACGACCTCGATCGGGTCGAGTTCGCTCCACTGGACGAAGGTTCCTTCACCCTCCGGACGTACGTCGCTCTGCTGGGCGAAATAGCGATCGGCGTCTGCCATCAGCGATGTCCTTTCTTACCGAGGGTGATGAGTGACGACAGTCGCTCGATCCCCTCATCGATGGCTGCATCTGCAACCCTGCTGAACGAAAGCCGGATGTTCCGTTCGCCGCCGTCGCCGGGAAAGAAGGGAGCGCCGGGAACGATAGCGACGCCGTCGGTGACCGCCTTGCGGGCGAGATCGGTACCGTCGTTGCTCTCGGGGAGTGTCAACCACGAGAAGAACCCACCACCTGGGCGTGTCCATTCCACTCCCTCCGGCATATGCGCCTGCAGCGCATCCATCAAGAGCCCGCAACGCCTGCCGTATAGCGCGCGTGCAGCGGTAGCTTGCTCGTCGAGGCCACCGGAACGCCCGTACTCCTCGAGGAGTCGCTGCCCGAGCGCGCCGGAACACTGATCGGTGTTCTGCTTCGCCCAGATCATCTTCGCAACGATCTCCTTCGGGCCCGCGCCCCAGCCGAGTCGAACGCCTGGAACGAACGTCTTCGAGAAGGTGCCTGCCTGGACAACCACATCGGGGGCGAGAGTCCAGAGGCTCGGTAGCCGAGCACCCGAGAAGCCGAGCTCCCGGTAGGCGACGTCTTCGACGATCAGGAAGCCGTGTTTACGGGCGACCTCGACGAGAGCCTTTCGCCGTTCCTCTGTGAGGGTGATGCCCGCCGGGTTCTGGTAGTCCGGGATCGAGTAGAAGAGCTTCGGGGGCCCGAGCCTCGCAACGACCTCGGCGAGTTGTTCGACGTCCACGCCGTCTTCGTCCACCTCGACGGCCACCACGTTCGCCTCGTAGCTCTCGAACGCCATGATGGCGCCGAGGTAGGTCGGGCCCTCCACCAGGACGAGGTCACCCGGGTCTATGAGGCTCTTGCTCAGGAGTTCGATCGCCTCGATCGTCCCACTTGTGATGATCAGCTCGTCATCGGCCGGCCGAACCCCCTCGAGGCGTTCGAGCCGCTGCGAGATGAAGTCTCTTGGTCCCGGCAGGCCCTTGACGGGTGCGTACTGGAGCACCGAGGGATCGCCCGAATCGATCAGCCGTCCGAAGATGTCGCTGAGGGCCCGGCCCGGGAACGTCTCGGGATCGGGAAAGCCTCCGGCGAACGAGATGATGTCGGTCGCACCGGCAAGGGCGAGGATCGCCGCCAGGCCGCCCTCCTCGTCACTTCCCGCTCGGGTCGCGAAGGCTCGGGTCCACATCGTGCTGGTATCTGGAGCAACTGCCATGACCCTCCTCTCCCATACGAAACGACCCTGTCGGTATGGTTCTACCAGTGATTCGAAGAAAGAGGTGTCGTGAGCGAGAAGGCGCAGCACGTCGTCCTGTTCAAGTTCCCCAACGAGCTGACGGACGAGGAAGAGCAGGAGATGGTCGATCAGGTCAGGAAGTGGCCCGAGACGATCCCGGGGTTCACGGGCCTCCGTTTCGGAAAGGACACGAGCGGGAGAAACGGTGGCTACGCGTATCTGCTGCTGACGGACTTCGAGAGCCAAGAGGCGCTCGA
>JAENWQ010000137.1 GCA_016649855.1 Actinomycetota bacterium
ACGACGAGGGCACCGTCGATGAGTCCTCGGACGAGGGCATGGACGACGACGACGAGGGCACCGTCGATGAGTCCTCGGACGAGGGCATGGACGACGACGACGAGGGCATGAACGACGACGACGAGGGCATGAACGACGACTCGAACAACTAGTGGTCACGGTGGCGGTGGCTCGAACGGCTGAGTCATCAACCAACGAGACAGAAAGGGCCCCGCAACCGGGGCCCTTTCTTCGTTCGAGCCGCTAGCGGTTGCCCCACTCGGGCTCGCGCTTGTCGTTGAACGCGTCGATCCCCTCTTTACGATCCTGGGTGACGATCACGCGTTCCCACGACTCGTGTTCAACCTCGATGCCGTCCTCGATGTTGTAGCCGAACGCAGATTCGATCGCTCGCTTGGCCTCGCGCACCGCGACCGGTGACGACTTACAGATATCCCGGGCCATCTCGAGCGACGTCCGGTCGAGTTCCTCTCTCGGGACGACGCGACTAACGAGGCCCATCTGCCGGCCTTCCTCCGCATCGAAACGGCGCCCCTGGAAGATGAGCTCCTTGGCCCTCGCCTCCCCCACCTTCCGAGGAAGGAGTTGGGTGCCCCCTCCCGCAGGAAGAAGCCCGACGCGCACCTCGGGAAGACCGAGGATCGTTCCCTCGGCTGCATTGATGATGTCGGAGTTGAGGGCCAGCTCGAAGCCGCCGCCCAGCGCGTAACCGAACACCGAACAGATGGTCGGCTGCGGAACCGTCCGTAGCTGGGTGAACAGGCCCCTGATCGAACGGCGGTTCGAGTAGAAGTCTTCGAGCTCGAAAGAAGCGCGCTCCTTGAGGTCGGCGCCGACGCAGAACGCCTTGTCCCCCTCGGCCCTCAGGATCATGACCCAGATGTCGGGACGAGAGCCGACCTCGCGGAAGACCTCGGTCAGTTCGTCGGCAAGCGCGCCGGAGAGCGCGTTGAGCGCCTCGGGGCGATCGATCGTCACGATTCCGACCTGATCTTCGGTGTCCAACCTCACGAGTGCCATGACCTAGAGACTATCCGCCGCGGGGAATCCACCTTTGAAGCTCCTAGCCCGCGGCCCGCCGCGGGCAAACCTCTTCAAAGGTGGTTAGGGGATGGTCAGGGTCGGCGAAATAGCCGGAGGTGCCGCCCCATTCCGCCTTGGTCGCCGGCTTCACGACCCCGGCGCCGGCTTCCTTGGCCTCCTGCAGGAACCGGCCGACGTCCTCGGCCGACTCCACGTTGATCGCCAGAGTGATGCCGTCGAAAGACCCTCTGCGCGGTTCCGCGATCGTCGCGTCCGCAGCGAGTTCCTCGTAGGGGAACAGACCGAGATTGGTATCCGCGGTGCGGAACCACACGATCGTTCCTTCGATGGAGGACTCACAGCGCTCCCAGCCGAGGGCCGTGTAGAACGCTGCTGACCTGTCGAGGTCGGACACCCCGAGGGTCACTATTCCGAGGCGCGCGGGGATCCCCGTCAGACCGGCGGTACGCCGTGGCGGCGCGTCGAGAAGTGGCGGTCTTTGCCTTCGGCGAGGTCGAGGCGACGGATCAGATCGGCCCGCAGTTCGTCGGGCTGAACGACCGCGTCGATCACATTCTCGGACGCGAGGTGAAGGATCTCGATGTCCTTCTCGTACTCGGCACGCTTGCTCGCGATGAACGCCGCTCGTTCCCCCTCGTCCACGATCGCCTGGATCTTGTTGAAGTACACGGCGTTGACCGCCGGCTCGGGTCCCATCACCGCGATGCGTGCGGTCGGTAGCGCGATCGTCGCGTCGGGCTCGAAACCGGGCCCGGCCATCGCGTAGAGGCCCGCTCCGTAGGCCTTGCGCACCACGACGCAGAACTTCGGCACGGTCGCTTCGCTCACCGCGGTGATCATCTTGGCGCCGTGGCGGATGATGCCCTGGCGTTCGACCGCGGTCCCGATCATGAAGCCGGGAACGTCCGAGAGGAACTCCAGCGGGATGTTGAACGCGTCGCACAGCCAGATGAAGCGCGCCGCCTTGTCGGCCGAGTCGACGAACAGGACCCCGCCCTTGGACGCAGGCTGATTGGCGACCACTCCAACCACACGACCGTCCATGCGGCCGAGCCCGGTGATCAGTTCCTTGGCGAAGTCGGGTTTGACCTCGAAGAAGCTCTCCTCGTCGAGGAGCCCGGCGATGAACCCGTACATGTCGAACGCGGCCGACTCGTCCTCGGGGACCAGTTCGGCGAGCGACCCCTTGTAGGACGCGAGCCTCCCCTCGATCTTCTCGGGAGCGTTACGCCAGTTCTGTGGGAAGTACGAGAGGTAGCCGTGCGCTGCCTCGATCGCGGCTTTGTCGTCCGCGCAGAGAAGGTCGCCGCAGCCGGAGACTTCGCAGTGCATGCGGGCGCCACCCATCTCTTCGAGCGTGACCTTCTCGCCGATCACTTCTTCCGCCATACGAGGTGAACCGAGGTACATCGATGCGTTGCCGTCGACCATGAACACGACGTCACAGAACGCGGGGATGTAAGCACCGCCGGCGGCCGACGGCCCGAACAGACAGCAGACCTGCGGGATCTTCCCGGATGCCTGGACCTGGTTGTAGAAGATCTTGCCCGCGCCCCGGCGGCCGGGGAACAGATCGACCTGATCGGTGATGCGGGCGCCGGCGGAATCGACCAGATAGACGATCGGATGCTCGTACTTCCGGGCGAGCTCGATGATGCGGATGATCTTCTCGACCGTTCGGGCCCCCCACGACCCGGCTTTGACCGTCGAGTCGTTGGCCATGACGGCGACCGGCCGGCCGTTGACATGCCCGACCCCGGTGACCACGCCGTCGGCCGGGAGGTCTCCTGCAAGAGCGTTGACCAGGAGGCCGTTCTCAACGAACGAGTCCGCGTCGTCGAGCAGGAGGCGCAGACGGTCGCGCACGAACAGCTTCCCGGCCGCCGCATTCTTCTCGTGATACTTCTCGGCGCCGCCCTTGAGGGTCAGCTCGGCCACGTCACCCAGGTCGCGCTTGTGCTCCTCGCTCATGCACGAATCGTACTAGCTGGGTCCCCGGACGAGCCGGGTCGTAACGCGGGGACTACTGGTACCAGGAGATCCCGAGACCGTCGGTGACCCTGAGGTCCCGCTTGTCGGTGCGCCCGAGGATGCGGTTCTTATGCTTCCGCCCCTCGAATCTGGGTGGAGCCGACTGACGCAGGCGCTCGACTTGATGGGCGGTGCAGGACAGATGCGAGATGAGGTCGAGCTGGATCATCCGTTACTCCTTGAGAAACTTCCTTCTCCGCAGGTTATAGCTACGCGGGGCGCAGCGAGGAGATCTCGCCGGCGGCCACGGCCACGGTTCCGTCCGGGGTCGAGAGTTCCAGGGCCCCATCGTCGAGGAGGCGCGTCGCGGTGCCGGTGATGGTGCTCCCGTCTGAGTTGGTGACCGTTACTTCCCCGCCCAAGACCGAGGACCGTGCCATCGCGTCGGAGACGATCACCGCGGGATCGACCGGGTAGCGGGTCTCGAACGCGATGAGGATGGCGGCCAAGAGCTGCTCCCTCGACGGCGGGAAGCGTTCTCCCCTCTTCAGTAACTCGATCCCGATAGACGTCGCCCGGCCCCGTAGGTCCTCGGGGAAGTCCTCGGCCTCGAGGGTCACGTTGACGCCCATCCCGGCCACCAGCGCCTGGATCCGTCCGGCCCCCGACCGGCTCTCGACCAGGGTGCCGGCGACCTTCTTGCCGTCGATCTCGATGTCGTTCGGCCACTTGATCTTGCAGGGGAGCCCGGTGAGGGCCTCGATCCCCTCGGCGGCCGCAACTCCCAAGGCGGTGGTGATCAGGGAGGCATCGCCCTCGGGCCGGAGCACGATCGAGAACATCAGCGAGGCGCCGGGCACCCCGAGCCACTCCCTCCCCCACCGTCCCCGCCCGGAGCGTTGATGATCGGCGACGACCACGGTGCCTTCGGTCGCGCTCAGCTCCGCCTTGTCGAGGGCATCGAGATTGGTTGAGCCGGTCTCGGCCACGGCGACCAGAGGCGACCCGAAACGACCGACACGGTGACCCTCGAACTCTTCGATACTGAAGGAGGTCTCTTCCATCCGCGTAGGATAGGCGGCCATGTTCAAGCGAGTGCTCATAGCCAACCGTGGGGAGATCGCCGTCCGGGTGATGCGCGCATGCCGGGACCTCGGCATCGAAACCGTGGCCGTGTACTCGGATCTCGACATCGATGCAGTACACACGCGCTACGCCGATCAGGCGTTCAACGTCGGTCCGGCGCCGGCGGCGCAGTCCTACCTCGTGGTCGAGAACATCCTCGATGCCGCCAAGAGGTCGGGGGCGGAGGCGGTCCATCCCGGGTACGGGTTCCTTGCCGAGAACGCAGCGTTCGCCCAAGCAGTGATCGACGCCGGGCTCACCTGGGTCGGTCCGGCGCCCGCGGTGATCGACGGCATGGGCGACAAGATGGCCGCCCGTAAGGCGGCGATGGAGGCGAACGTACCGACCGTCCCCGGGACCAAGGACCCGGTCACCGAAGCCGAGGAGGTTCGCATCTTCAGCAAGGAACACGGCTTCCCGGTCGCGATCAAGGCGTCCGCCGGCGGAGGGGGCAAGGGCTTCAGGGTCGTCGCCGACGAGTCCGAGATCGAGGACGCCCTCACCGGAGCCGCGCGCGAAGCCGAGAACTACTTCTCGAACCCCGAGGTCTACGTCGAGCGTTACCTCGAGCGCCCCCGGCACATCGAGATCCAGGTTCTCGGTGATGCGAACGGCAACGTGATCTCGTTCCCCGAGCGTGACTGTTCGCTGCAACGGCGTCACCAGAAGCTGGTCGAAGAATCACCGTCGCCCGCGCTCAAGCCCGAGGTCCGCACCCGGATCATGGACGCAGCCAAGCGTCTCGCCGAGAACATCGGTTACCAGAACGCCGGGACCTGCGAGTTCCTCCTCGACTCCGATCACGAATCGTTCTACTTCCTCGAGATGAACACCCGGCTCCAGGTCGAGCACCCGGTGACTGAGCTGGTCTCGGGCATCGATCTCGTGATCGCGCAGCTGCGAGTGGCAGCCGGGGAGGACATCGGTTTTACGCAGGACGACATCAAGTTGAACGGGCACGCGATCGAGTGCCGCATCAACGCCGAGAACGCGGCCAAGAACTTCATGCCGGCCCCCGGTCACATCGGCAGCTACCGCGAGCCGGCGGGTCCGGGCGTGAGGGTCGACTCCGGCGTCGAGCCCGATTACACGGTTCCTCAGGCGTACGACCCGATGATCGCCAAGCTCGTCACCTACGGAGCCGACCGCGAGCAGGCGCGTCGCAGGATGCTCCGGGCGCTGGCCGAGTACGAGGTCGAAGGCATCAGCACCACGATCCCCTTCCACCGCCTCATGCTCGCCGACGAGCACTTCGTCTCGGGCGACTACCACACCGGAACGGTCGAGAGAGAGCTGGACCTCGCTCCCCTCAAGGAGACCCCCAAGCCGAAGCCCAAACCGGGTGAACCCATGGTCGCCGAGCGCGACTTCACAGTCGAGGTCTCGGGCAAGCGTTTCCGGGTGAAAGCCCGCGAGCAGCTCGATGCGCGCGTCCAGCGCAAGAAGCCCCGGCCCCCGAAGAAGCTGGGCTCGGCGGTGGGCGGCTCGGGGGAGAACCTCACCGCTCCCATGCAGGGCACGATCGTCAAGGTGTCAGTCAAGAAGGGCGATCGGGTCAAGATCGGCGACACGATCTTCGTTCTCGAGGCGATGAAGATGGAGAATTCGATCCTGTCGCACGCCGACGGAACGGTCGAAGAGCTCAAGGTCGAAGCGGGCCACTCGGTCGAGACCGGTGCGGTCCTCGCGGTCATCAGGTAGCCGGGCGGCTCAGCCACCGATCCGCTGGGTGAGGCTGTACCAGTTGCCTGAGTCGTCCCGGATGGTGGCCTCGATCCCGTAGGGGCGCTCGGCCGGTTCCGAGAGGATCGTGACCCCTTTGGACCTGAGCTCTTCCACCGTTGCCCGGCAGTCCTCGGTGAAGAAGACCCCCGCCCCGAGCGCGCCCTTCGCGACCAGCTCGTGCAGCTGCGCGGCGGTGTCCTCGTCGAACATCGGAGCGGCGGGCTCCATCAGGATGAACTCAAGGTCGGGCTGGTCCTTGGGCCCAACCGTGAG
This sequence comes from Actinomycetota bacterium, assembly GCA_016649855.1. Classification (GTDB taxonomy): domain Bacteria; phylum Actinomycetota; class CADDZG01; order CADDZG01; family WHSQ01; genus WHTI01. The sequence goes on from JAENWQ010000137.1 coordinate 6,139, forward strand.
CCAGCGGAAGCCCTCGAACTCCGAGTCCTCCCGCACCTCGAAGCCGAACGCCTTCGTGTAGAAGTCCTTCGCCGCTTCCTGATCCTGCACGTAGACCGTGACGTGCGACAGCCTCTTGATCACCGAGCCTCCTTCATCGACGGACGTCCACCGAGGCTAAGGGCAGCGGTGGAGAATAGCTTCTCCTAGATTGCTCGATCCTTGCGCACCGGCGGCAGATTCATGAACGCGAAGCACGCCGGGATCCGGTTCGTGGATGCGTGACGCAAAGCCATCCTCCGGTACTCGGACGGGCTCGTTCCGACGACCTCCTTGAAGCGTCTGCTGAAGGTACCGAGGCTGCTGAAGGACACCTCGTTGCACACCTGGGTGACGGAGAATTCGGTCGTGCGGAGCAACGTCATCGCGCGCTCGATCCTCCTCCGGCTCAGGTAGTCACCGGGCGTCCCCCCGTAGGCCGAGCGGAACGCGCGGATGAGGTGCCAGCGCGAGCACGCGGCCGCGGCCGCCATGTCGTCGAGGGTGATCGGGTCGGCGAAACGCCTGTCGGCCAGATCCCTCGCCCGCCTGAGATGCGCAAAGGACGGGACGGCCTTCGCCGGCGCCCGCTGCGGCACCTGCCTACTCGACAGCTCCGACGCGGCCCTCCGCAGCTCGAGGAAGCCTTCTACCGCCCTGCGCGTCACCTCGTCGGTCATGCTCGCCAGCCTAGTGCGCGATGTAGTCGTGGATACTGAGACCGATGAACGACCGAACACAACCGACCGCCGACCGCGCCCTGGAGATCCGGGAAGCTCGCCCGGAGGAATACGGCGTTCTCGGGGACATCACCGTAGCCGCCTACCTGGGCCTCGACGCCTCCATCGACGCGAACGCCTCCAGCAACCTCTCGGACGACTACCTGGCGCGACTGAGAGATGTCGCGGATCGCGCCGCCAAGGCCATCGTGCTGGCCGCGGTCGATCCGGAGCCGCTCGGGTGCGTCACCTACGTCCCCGGCCTCGGCGAATACGCGGAGTTCAAGGATGCCGACGCCGCCGGCATAAGGATGCTGGCGGTAGCCCCCGCCGCCCGGTCGAAGGGCGTCGGCCGCGCTCTCACCCAAGCGTGTCTGGATCGCGCCCGGGCGGACGGTTTCCGCCTGCTCGTCCTCCACACCATGGCATCGGCGATCGCCGCCCGGCATCT
>JAENWQ010000145.1 GCA_016649855.1 Actinomycetota bacterium
CGAGATAGTTGACCTCGTCGATGCGCCGGAGGGCCGGGCCACTGATCACCCCTCCGAGGATCGCGCCCGCTCCCTGGATCGAGGCGATGACCCCGATGAACTCCGGCTCCCGGCCGAGCCCTTCATCCACGAGCGCGAACATCGCAACTTCGACCATCCCGATCACCGCGAGCACGATGCAGATCACCACCATCACCACCCGGAGCGCGGGTGTCCGATCGATGTGCCGCCACCCGGCCGTCAATTCTTCTCGGAAGGGGGGCCGCTCGTCGGATCGTGAGGCTTCGGGAACCTTCATAGCGGCGAGGAACGCGGCCGACGCGAAGAACGTCGCCGAGTCGATAGCCGCGATCGCACCTCCACCGAAGGCCGCGAATACCGCCGCTCCAATGAGTGGCCCTACAAGCCGGAGCCCCTGACGGATCGATTCGAGGAGTCCGTTCGCATCGCCCAACTCGTCGGAGCTCAGCATCGTGACCAGTAGTCCCGAGCGAGCCGCGAAGAAGATCTGTTGCGAGCCTCCGTAGATCAGCGCGACCGCGTAGATGATCCAGACGCGCTCTGCCGACGTCACGAAGAAGAGGGCGAGGACGAGGATCCCGATGACCAGATCGTTCAGCAGCATGACCAAGCGGCGCGAGAAGCGGTCGATGTACACCCCCGCGAAGGGGGCCAGGAACGCGGGAAGAGACAGCGCGAGGAAGACACCTCCGGCCGCTCCGTTCGACCCGGTCAGATCCTTGACCCATATCCCGAGCACGAGGAACAGAGCGACGTCCCCGAACATGTTGAGCGACTGCCCCGCGAGTAGGAGGCGGAACTGCTTGTTCCGGACCAGGTTCTTCATGCTCCCTCGCCCTGCCTCGGATACGGCACCGCGCGGAAGGTCGCCAGCACCCTTCGGGCGCCCTCGGGCATCTTCTCCGGCGACCCGGCGCGCTCCGCGTAAGGGGCACCGAGGTCGAGGATCTTCTGGGCCAACTCCTCCAATTCCTCAGGAGTGAGATAGAGGATCGAGTTGAGGAAGGTCGCGGCCTCCTGCCATTCGGGTGGGAAGTCCGACTGCGTCGCGATGTACTCGTTCACGATCTTGTCCGACAGGCCCATCGCGGATTCGCGCAGCATGTTGGAGGCGACGGCGAACTCCGGTGACTCCTCTGCACCCGCTTTCGTGCTCCAGCTCCGCCGCGCGAGCTTCCACCGGCGCTCGCGCCCGTCGGCGCCGGCGACCTCGCCGACGAACCCGAGCTCGGCGAGGGTTCGCAGGTGATAGGAGCACGCCGAGGGGCTCTCGCCTACGACCTCGGCACACTCGGTCGCGGTTGCGGGGCCGTCGACCAGCACATGGAAGATAGCGAGCCGGGTGGGATGGGCCATGGCTCGCATGACGCCGGGGTCGGTAAGCTCGAACGAATCTCTGAAAGACATCTTTCGAAAGTATGCTTTCACACCTATGGGTGTCAAGCTGGCCTCGACGCCCTCTTGGGAACGGCCGAGGATGCGGGATACTGAGGCTCCGGGATACGTATTCACAGCATTTAGGCGGGCGTGCCGGAACGGACGGCACGCCGTAGATATCTCTCGAGGGGGAGCGCATGGCAACCGAGATCAAGATGCCGCAGCTGGGCGAGACCGTGGTCGAAGGCACGATCACCAAGTGGCTGAAGCAGAAGGGTGACTCGGTCGAGGCCGACGAGTACATCGTCGAGGTCTCGACCGACAAGGTCGACTCCGAGGTCCCCTCCTCGGCGTCGGGCGTCATCCAGGAGATCCTGGTCGAAGAGGGAGAGACGGTCTCGGTCGGGACCGCGATCGCGATCGTCGACGAAGGAGGAGAGGCCGCTGGCGAAGAGGCCGGCGGATCGTCCGAGGCCGCCGAGTCGGAAACGGCGGAGGGAGAGACCGAGAAAGAGCCCGCTGCAGCGGAGCAGCCGGCCGCCGAACCGGCTGCCGAGAAGCCGAGCAGTGAGGCGCCGAAAGAGCGCGGCGACGGAGACACTTCCAAGCGCGGGATCATCTCGCCGTTGGTCAGGCGACTCGCCGACGAGCACGACGTCTCGCTCGACGAGGTCGAAGGAACCGGCACCGGCGGGCGGATACGCAAACAGGACGTCCTGAGGTTCGTCGAAGAACGCAAGGCGAAGCCCCAGGCGAAGCCGGCCGCCCAGGCCGAGCCCGCTCCCGAGCCGAGGGAGACCGCGTCGCGGACTCCGGCGGCGACCCCTTCGGGCACCGGCCGCGAGGAGCTTGTCCCCTGGACGAACATCCGCCGCCGGACCGCGGAGCACATGGTCGCCAGCCATCTCGAGACCGCCCGCGCGTGGAATGCGGCCGAAGCGGATTGGTCGAACGTGGTGGCAGTACGCGAACGCACCAAGGCGGCGTTCCGCGAGAAGGAGGGCTTCAACCTCACCTACATGCCGATGCTGGCGAAGCTCCTGTCTGACACGTTGCTCGAGATGCCCGAGGTCAACGCGACGTACGACGAGGAGCACGGCGGCAATCGCGTCAAGCACTACGTGAACATGGGGATCGCGGTTGCCCTCGAGGGCGGTGGCCTCATCGTGCCGGTGGTGAAGGGTGCCGACGAAAGGAACCTCGTGGGGATCGCTAGAGGCATCAACGATCTCGTCGTGAGGGCTCGGACGAAGAAGCTAATCCCCGACGACCTTCAGGGAGGGACGTTCACGATCACGAACCCCGGGCCGTTCGGATCGATCATCTCTCTGCCGATCATCCCTCAGGGTCAGACGGCTATCCTCGGCTTCGAGGCGATCGAGAAACGGGTGGTGGTCACCGAGGACGACGCCATCGCGATCAGAAGCATGGGCTTCTTGTCGCTATCGTGGGACCATCGGATCATCGATGGAGCCGAAGCCGCGAAGTTCCTCGCCCGCCTCAAGGAGCGCATAGAAACCCACGACTTCACATCTGAACTGGCGCAATACCTGTAAGCGGGTCGTCTCGACGAGACGCCGAACAAACTGCAAGCGGGTCGTCTCGACGAGACGCCGAACAAAAGGGAGGGCTGAGCATCAACGAAGATGCGAACCTGGCCGCGTTGACGGCCTCGTGGATGGGTACCGTCGACTACTCCGATGCGTGGGCGCTGCAGCGCGAGCTGTTCCTCGCGCGGCTTGACGACGAACGCGGCGACACGCTCATGCTCCTCGAGCATCCCCCGACCTACACGCTCGGGCGGCGCGCTCTCGAAGAGGACCTCGTCTACGACGAGGCCGAGCGTGCTAGGCGGGGCATCTCCCTCTACAACGTCGATAGGGGCGGGAGGGCGACCTACCACGGCCCCGGTCAGCTGGTCGGCTACCCGATACTTCAGCTGGGTGATCGCTACGACGTGCTGACGTATCTGAGGAAGTTGGAAGAGGTGGTGATCAGGGTGGCGGCGAACCTTGGGGTCGAGGCCGAGCGCGATCCGGACAACACCGGCGTGTGGGTCGGCAAGAACAAGATCGGCGCGATCGGGGTGAAGATCACGCGGGGGATCACGATGCACGGTTTCGCACTCAACGTCGTTACCGACCTGTCGATGTTCGAAGGCATCGTTCCGTGCGGGATACAGGACCGGTGGGTCACCTCGATCGAGCAGGAAACAGGTACGCGGCATTCCGTGAAGTCGGTTGCCTCGATCGCCGCCGAGCACCTCGCCGAGGTATTCGAGCGACCGCTCGTGTGGGCGCATCCAGAGCACCTGCGTGCCCGCCCAACGGGATCAGTAGGAGATCGGCCGCGAGGATCGATCGAGCGTTAATCGACGATAGGGGGAGAGTTGTCCGAGGGGAAGGTTTCCGAGGGAACTGATCGTCATACCGAGTTAGGCCTCAAAGAAGAGGACCTGATCGAGATGTATCGCTACATGCTCACCGCGCGCTTCTGCGACGAACGGCAGTGGGCCCTCAACCGGATGGGCAAGGCGCCGTTCGTGGTCCCGGTGTCGGGGCATGAAGGCGCTCAGGTGGGGTCGGGCTGGGCGTTCGAGAGAGGCAAGGACGTCTTCTGTCCTTACTACCGGGACCTCGCCCTCGTTCTGGTAGCAGGGTTGACGCCGGAAGAGGTCTTCATGGGCCTCTTCGGGAAGGCCGCCGATCCCTCATCCGGCGGCCGGCAGATGCCGGCCCACTGGGGTTCCAGAGAGCGCCACATCATCACCGGTTCGTCTCCGATCGCGACGCAGGTGCTGCACGGTGCCGGGATCGCGCTCGCCAAGAAGATCAAGAAGTCGGATGCGGTCGTCGGCACGTGGTTCGGCGAAGGCGGCACCTCCGAAGGCGACTGGCATGGCGCGATGAACATGGCCGGCATCCACCAGCTGCCGCTCGTATTCGTCTGCGAGAACAACCAGTACGCGATCTCGGTGCATGAGTCGAAGCAGGTCGCCGGGAGCGTTTACAAGCGCGCCGAGGGCTACGGGATGCCGGGGGTCCAAGGCGACGGGAACGATGTCCTCGAGTCCTACCGGTTGACCAAGGAAGCCGTCGACCGCGCCAGGGCCGGGGGAGGTCCGAGCTTGATCGAGTTACGGACCTACCGGTTCTATTCGCACACCTCGGACGACGACGACCGTACCTACCGCTCGAAGGAAGAGGTCGAGGAGGCCAAGAAGAAGGACCCGATCCCCGCGTTCGAGAGGTACCTGAGGTCGATCGGGGTGATCGACGATCATAGGATCGCCGAGATCCGCGAGGAGATCAAGACGATCATCGCCGAGGCCGTGAAGGCGGCCGAGGAGGCCGACTTCCCTGATCCGTCGACCGCCATGAGGAACGTCTACGCGGATCCGCCTCAGGAGGTTACGTGATGGCCGAGAGCTCGAACGGCGTCACCGAGAAGAACATCATCCAGACGATCCACGACACGCTTCACGATGAGATGAAGCGAGACGACCGCATGGTCATCCTCGGAGAGGACGTTGGCGCGCGCGGCGGCGTGTTCCGCGCCACGATGGGGTTCCTCCAAGAGTTCGGTCCGGAACGCGTGATCGACACACCACTCGACGAATGTCTCATCGCCGGGGTCTCCATCGGGCTGGCGCTAGACGACATGAGACCGGTAGCGGAGTTCCAATTCGCCGACTTCATCTTCCCGGGGTTCAACCAGATCGTGCAAGAGGCGGCGCGCATCCGCTACCGAAGCAACGGTGACTTCGGGCTTCCGTTGGTGATGCGCACCCCTTGGGGAGGGGGCGTCCACGGCGCCCTTTACCACTCGCAATCGATCGAAGCCTTCTTCGCCCACGTCCCCGGGCTCAAGGTGGTCGCTCCGTCGACCCCGGAGGATGTGAAGGGGATGCTCACCCAGGCGATCGATGATCCCGATCCGGTCCTGTTCCTCGAGCACAAGAAGACCTACCGCCTGATCAAAGGCGACGTGCCGGATGAGCGCTACACGATCCCGTTCGGCAAGTCGAAGGTGGTTCGTGAGGGCAGCGACCTCACGTGCGTCTCGTACGGCCTGATGCATCACTACTGTCTCGAGGCCGCGAACCGTCTCTCGACGGACGGCATCGAGGTGGAAGTGATCGATCTGAGATCGATCTACCCGCTCGACATGGATACCGTGCTCGAGTCGGTCGGCAAGACCAACAAGGCGATGATCGTCTACGAGGACAACAAGTTCCTCGGGGTCGGCGCCGAGGTCTCGGCACAGATCGCCGAGCACGCGCTGTTCGAGCTGGACGGACCGGTGGTCCGGATCGGCGCGCCGCACGTGCCGGCGATGCCGTACGCCCCGACGCTCGAGCACTGGTTCCTGCCGGACCCGGACCGGATCGAACAAGAGATGAGGAAGCTCGCCGAGTACTAGGGTCTCCAACCTGTACGAAGAGGCGCCCGGGTATCCTTAGGCATATGACCAACGTCATCCAGTCGACGATCAAGACCCGCGAGCAGATCGACCGCGACCTGAGGCGCGGGGCGAAGACCACCGCCGCACCAGGCCTGGGGGCGGCGCGCCCGGAGCGGCGTCCGGACTGGCTGAAGGTCAAGGTCCAGCGCGGGGACAACTACACCGACCTCATGTCGATCATGCGTGAGCGCGGACTCCACACCGTGTGCGAACAGGCCGCGTGTCCCAACATCTACGAGTGCTGGGAGGCCCGTGAAGCGACCTTCCTTCTGTGCGGCGATCTCTGCACGCGCCGGTGCGCGTTCTGCGACATCAAGACCCATAAGCCGGACGCCCTCGATCCGGAGGAGCCCGAGAAGATCGCGGAGGCGGTGAGGTTGATGGGCCTCAAGTTCGCGGTCATAACTGGAGTCGCCAGAGACGATCTCGATGACGCGGCATCGACGCACTGGGCGGCCACGGTCCGGGCGGTCCGCGCGGCGATGCCGGAATGCGGCATCGAGGTTCTCATCCCGGACTTCAAGGGCCGCAAGGAACACCCGCGCGCGTCTCTCGCTCGGGTTATCGAAGCAAAGCCGGACGTGCTCGCACACAATCTTGAAACCGTCCCCCGGCTCCACCGCGAGATCCGACCGGGGTTCGGTTACCGAGCCAGCCTCGATCTGCTCGCCTGGTCCAAGGAGTTGAGGGGAGGGGGGGTAACGAAGTCGAACATCATCGTGGGCATGGGCGAGACCGAGGACGAGGTCTACGGCGCGATGCGGGATCTCCGCGCCACCGGTTGTGACGTCCTGACCATCGGTCAGTACCTCCAACCGAGCGTGTCTTGGCATCTCCCGGTCGACCGCTGGGTGCATCCAGATGAGTTCGCGCGATTCAAGACCTACGGTGAGGAGGAGCTGGGGTTCGCATGGGTAGAGTCCGGCCCCCTCGTTCGCTCGAGCTACCACGCCGGCGAGCAGTACCGGAGCGCGGCGGCCCGCCTCGCTGGGACGCAGAACTTCTGATGCAGCTGAAGAACACCGTAGGCATCGTGACCGGGGCGTCGCGCGGGATCGGTGTGGTGCTCGCCGAGCATCTCGCCCGCAAGGGTGTCGATCTGGCGCTCGCCGCTCGTTCCGAAGCCGACCTCGAGAAGACCGCCGAGAAGGTC
>JAENWQ010000135.1 GCA_016649855.1 Actinomycetota bacterium
GGTCGGGGCCGGCACCGGTCCCAACGTCGTCCGGCCGGCGGCGGCTTCGAACACCGCCCGTTCGCCCTGTTCGAAGTTCGAGCAGTGGGCCCATGCCCACGACAACGCGTTGCGCTTGCCCCATCTGTGCGATTGACACCCATACTCTCCGGTGAACGTGAGAGTCTCGTCGTCGACTTGAACCTCACCGGTGAACGGCACCGACAGGTTCGGTGAGCAGAGGGTCGAGAACTTCCGTTCGGCCCGGCGCCGGAGGCGGGCGGGGAAGTGCTGGAAGCAGCGGTCTGCCGGTTCGATGTCGAGGGACCAGGAGATCGTGTGATCGTTGCCGGCGACCCGGCCCTCGAGGTGCGACTCGGACAACCACGAGTCACCCATCCGCACGATGGCACCGTCGTCTCTCCCGTGGGCCGGTGCGAGTTGGTCGATGTGCATGCGGTTCTTGATCGCGACCGTGCGCTTCCCGTCGGGATCGAAGCGAACCGCCCACAGGGCGCAGTGAGCGGGACCCGCGTCCGGCGCGGTGATCGTGTAGCGCAACCAGATACCGGAACCGCTCTCGGCGTGGTTCAGCGTTGCGTACCAAACTTCCAGGAACCCGGCCGAACGCCGATCCCAGCGCATGAGGTTCTCGGTGCCGTCGTTGGTGAATGGCATGCCTGGGTAACCCTAGCGCCTGGCGGCCGCCAGCAGAGAAGCGCCTACCCGCTGCCACGACCACCGGCTACGGGCCAGATCGACAACGGCATCCTTGGCGGCGGAGCGCTCCTCCGGGCTCAGGGCGAAGACCCGGTCGATGGCCTCGGCCATGGTCTCGATCGGCCTCTTTGGATCGAAGGTCACGAAGCCGGGGCGACCGAGGGCCGACTCGACCGCGGCACCGATCTCGCCGATGCCGGAGTGCCCCGGGACGATCGGGATCACGCCTGACGCGGCGGCTTCGGCAGCGACCAGCCCGAAGGCTTCCGGCATCACCGAGGGAACCACCAGGACGTCGAAGGTCGGCAGAACCTGTGCCAGGGGGCCGTGGTCGAGACGGCCGGGGAACTCCACCGGGATCTCGGAGACGCGCCGGTAGAAGGCGGCATCGCCGGACGCACTGAGGAACGCCTCGAGCTCTTCGAGCGGCCGGCCGTCGCCGCGCCGGGCGAGCGCGAGGGCATCGGCGTGCTCGCCGCTCCTGAGCGTGTGCCACAACGCGTGGAGCTGAACCTCGAAGCCGCCGTAACCAACGACGACGGCCCTCAGCTCCGGCGTATCCGTAAGGCCGAGGGCGACCAGGAAGTGGTGCACCCCCTTCGAAACGATCAGCTTCCCGACGAAGGCGACCGTCGGAGGATCACCGGCGGCGCGCTCGACCGGACGAAAGAGATCGATGTCGCATCCCGGGTTGACCACCACGGCGTTCTCGCGCCAGCCGGGGACCACCCGGGAGGCCTCTTCGACTATGTAGTGGCTCCCGCCGATCACCCGCCGGGCGGCCGAAAGGCCCTCCTGCGCGTAGCGCAAGTACCTTTCCTCGAGCTTCACGGCGTACTCGAGCGCGCTCCCGTGGAGCTTCGCGATGAAGGTGGTCCCGGTCCGCTCGCACGCGCGTTTGGCGATGTAGGGACCCATGACCTCGTGTCCGGTGATGATGACGTCGGGCTCGAAGTCCCGGATCGCGGTCACCATGGCGACGACGTTGCGGTCCGTGTAGGAGCCGAGCTCCTCGTCGCTCAGATCGACGAAGAGCTTCGCGGTGAAGCCCTCGTACTCGTCATAGACGTAGACCGGAAGGACCTCTCCGATCGCCGGGTTCAGCACCCGGACTCTCCCCGGAGCCTGCGGGACGTTCGTGGGGCGCACCGTGAACGACGAGTTGCCGGGTTCGAACCCCCCTCCCTCGTCTACGAAGTCGAGGCCCTCGAGTCTCTTCTCCTGACACAGGATCAGGACATCGTGGCCCTCGGCACGCCACGCGGCGGCGGTATTAGCGCAGTAGATGTTGGAACCGGAGCCTCGAAGGAGATATCCGTGCCACAAGAGGATCTTCACGAAGGAACACCCTATGCCGCCTTAGACTCCCGCGATGCTCGACCGTGGCCTCAGATCGACGTTCAGGAACTTCGCAACCCTGTTCTTCGTGGCCGCCGCGGTCGTCGTTCCCCTGAACCTCGTCAACACCTACATCTTCATGGATGTGGAACGGGTGCGCGAGGTCGAACATCAGATCCGAGGGCTCGAGACCGAAATGATCCTCGGCGTCGATGCACAGCGGCTCGACGCCGCCGGGAGAGCACGAACGCTCGTGCTCATCGTCGAGCTACTCCTGATCCCGGCGCTGCTGGGCGCCTCTCGCAAGGTCTTGGACGACGACGCGGGGGGTCGCGTGCCCAAAGCCTCCTCCGCGCTCGCCACGGGCTTCGTCCGTCCCCGGATCGCACCTCTGTTCCAGAACCCTGGGCTGGCCCTGTCGGCTCTGCTGCTCGCAGGCTTGGTCTGGTTCCTCGTCTCCAGGATCGGCTCCGTGGTCGCCGAGGCTCTTTACGACGAGGCCGCGTGGGCCGGAGTTGGGCTCTTCCGCGGGCTTGCGGTGGCGATCGCCGCTCCTTTCCTCCTCGGCCCCATCGCGGGGTGGGAGGAGGGGAAAAGACGGGCGGAGCGCGTTAAAGGTGCACCCCCCGGCGAGCCGACCTCATAGAAGGGGCCGGAAGTCCCCTGAGGTAAGGACGATCGGGGGGGCCGTCCCCCCAGGCCATTAGCCAGGGAGCATCCTTTGAAGAGAGTGGAACCGACCTCGCCTACCGAGGTCGCGCCCAAGCCCGACCCGACCAAGGTCGCGCCCAAGCCCGATGCGTTCCGCGCCGTAGCGGAAGAGCACCGCGCGGGTGTTCACAAGATCAGGGAGAAGAACCGCCTCCGCAGGCTTCGTTTCGTTGCCCTCCTCGCCCTCCCCGTGGCGCTTTACTTCGGCCGCAGGGCGATCGATGGGAACCCGATCGGGTTGGGACTTCCGAACCTTGGTCCCGACGCGGTGATGATCCTGCTCCCGATCCTCTTGATCGCCGTTATCGGAGTGATGATGCTGATGCCCCTCGCCCAGGGAAAGTCCCCTCACATCCGGTACAGCCCCGACCAACTGGACGTGCGCTTTGACGACGTCAGGGGTGTCGATGTCGTCCTCGAAGAGGTCACGAGGACGCTGCAGATCTTCCTCACCTACAAGGAGTTCCGCGAGGTTCTCGGTGGCAACCCACGGCGAGGCATCCTCTTCGAGGGCAAACCCGGCACCGGCAAGACTCACCTCGCCAAGGCGATGTCATCGGAAGCCGGGGTTCCGTTCTTCTTCGTCTCTGCGCCGGCGTTCCAATCGATGTTCTTCGGGATGACGGCCTTCAAGATCCGGTCGTTCTTCAAAGAGCTCAAGAAGGCGGCCCGCAAGGAAGGCGGCGCGATCGGATTCATCGAGGAGATCGATGCGGTCGGGGGCAGGCGCGGCGGCGTGGAGCAGATGACCGGGTCCGGTCGCTCTCCGATGACCAGCTGGAGGATGGGCTCGACGGACGCCGGCAGCATGGTCAACGAGCTCTTGATCCAGCTGCAATCGTTCGACTCACCTGCGTTCTGGGGCCGGATGAAGAACCGGTTCATCGATCTCGTCAACCTGTTCCGTTCTGCGGGGAATCAGGTCAAGAAGAAGCCCGCCCCCTACAGCAACATCCTCATCATCGGCGCGACGAACCGAGCCGACGCACTCGATCCTGCGCTATTGCGACCGGGACGTTTCGATCGCACGCTCTATTTCGATCTCCCCGGACTGGCCGGGCGCCGGGATCTCATCGGGTACTTCCTCGACAAGCGCAAACACACGAGCGAGCTGAACGGTCCCGAGCTGCGCGACGAGCTCGCTTCGATGACCCTCGGTTACAGCCCCGCGATGCTCGAGCACATCCTCGACGAAGCACTGGTGTGGGCGATCCGCGACGGCCGCAGGGAACTCAGCTGGCGGGACATCCAGAGGGCAAGACTCTCCGAGGAGATCGGGCTCGCGAACCCAGTGTCCTACAGCAAGCGCGAACGCAACCTGATCGCCACCCACGAAGCCGGCCACGCGGCGGCGGCGTTCATGTCGGAAAGCAAGCGGAAGCTCGAGGTGCTCTCGATCATCAAGCGCCGCGACGCTCTCGGTCTCCTGGCTCACTCCGATATCGAAGAGAAGTTCACGCGCAGCAAGACCGAGCTGGAGTCGACGATCAAGATCGCGTTCGGCGGGATGTGCGCCGAACAGATCTTCTTCGGAGAGTCCGGCACCGGCCCTTCGTCCGATCTCTCCGCGGCGACCGGCATCGCTGCCCAGATGGTGGGGTCGTTCGGCATGGGCTCGTCGCTCGTGAGTTACGAAGCCGTCCAGAACGGTGCCCACTCATCGCCGAACATCGTGGCCAAGGTGCTAAGCAACGACGACACGAAGCGAGAGGTCGAGGAGCTGCTGAAACGCCACAAGGATCAGGTCACCTACATCCTCGAACAGAACCGGGACATCGTCGAAGCCCTCAGGGACGCGCTCCTCGAGCATGAAGAGCTGCTCGGGGACGAGATCATGGCGGTCATCGAACAAGCCCTGGGTCGTCGCAAGAGCATCTAGCGCGGAGGCTCAGTTCCGGCGAGTGGACCGAGTTACGGGTTCAACAAGGTGCGGAGTTGGTCCAACGTGATGTTCCCCCCGCTGGCGATGAGTGCCACCTTGCGACCGGCGAGTCGATCCTTAAGCTTGAGCGCGGCGGCAAGAGACGATGCAGCCGCTCCTTCGATGAGGTTCCGGGTGGTCTCGATCATCGTGAGCGTGGCGGATGCGATCTCGTCTTCCGAGACGAGGATGAAGTCGTCGAGCATGTCCCACAGGATCTTCTGCGGGAGTTCGAATGCCGTTCGGGTAGCCAGGCCCTCCGCGGCCGTGTTCATCTCATCGGCGATCAGACGACGCTCTTTCCAGGAGCGATAGGCCGCCGGCGCGGCCGCGGCTTGCACCCCGATCACGCTGAGGGTTGGCTTGATGGCTTTGCCGGCGATGCATGTGCCGGCGGCTCCGCTGCCCCCTCCGATCGGGACGATGACGGTATCGATCTCGGGTCGCTCGGAGAGGATCTCGAGCGTGTACGTTCCCACCCCCTCAACCAGATGCGGTTCGTTGCCGGAGTGGATGTAGCGGTAGCCGTGCTCCTCTGCCAGAGCCTCGCAGTGCTCGCGCGCCGAGTCGAAATCGGGACCGTGAGAGATGACCTCGGCCCCCATATCCTTCATCGCTTGAACCTTGCCCGGGTTCGCCCCCTCGGGGACACAGACACGAGCCTCCACCCCGAAGAGTTGGGACGCGTACGCGACCGACTGGCCGTGGTTCCCGGTCGAGGCTGCGATCACCCCACGCCTTCGCTCATCATCGCTCAGCTGCGACACGAGGTTGACTCCGCCTCGCACTTTGAACGCGCCGACCGGCTGGTGATTCTCATGCTTGACCCACACCTCGGTTCCGATGAGGCGGTCGAGAGACGGGTAGCGAAACAACGGAGTGGGTCTCAGGTAAGGCGCGATCCTCTCGGCTGCGAGCCTGACCCCTTGGATCGACGGCATGTCGACTTGAGTCATGGTCAGATCCCGGCGAAGAGGTCGTCCTCGGGGAGCTCGGTTTCGACGGTCGACTCGATCAACGTGTAGTCCTCCCATGGGTAGACCTTCTTGTGGATCTCGTCGTGGACCGCGAACCAGAAGCTGTCGGGATCGATCTGCGTCGCGTGGGCGAGCAGCGCCATCGTGCGGAGGTCGATGTAGTCGCCGACGTCCACGCGGGTCGTGATCTCGGGCTCCTCGAACCCGATCTCGTCCCACGAGTCGATCCATCCTTGATACGGAGGCTCCTGACCCTCGGCGACCGCAGCGTCGTTGAGGGTCACGAAGCGCTTCTTGGTGAACGTGGCGAAGAAGTAGAGCTTCTTCGGTGACCACGCCTCCCCCGCGTTCGGGAACCTGTCGGGGTCGCCGGCTTCCTTGAAAGCGCGCAGGCCGAGTTCGTACACGCGCACGTGGTCGGGGTGGTCGTAGCCCCGGGACTCGTCGTACGAGAGGATCACCTCCGGCTTCTCGGCCCGGATGATCTTCACGAGCCTCTCCATCACTTCCTCGGGGTCCACGTTGCAGAACGCCTCGGGGTTCTTGTTCGCAGGCGAGTCGGGCATCCCCGAGTCGGGATAGCCCATGTAATAGACCTCCGACACACCGAGGATGTCGCACGCGGTCTCGAGCTCCGCCTTGCGGAGTTCCGGCATCCGGTCCTTGATCCCGGGCTTATCCATGCGCGGGTTGAGGATGTCCCCGGCACCTCCGTCGGTCGCGCAGACGAGCACGACCCGCACGCCTTCGTCGGCGTACTTGGCCATGGTTCCGGACCCCTTGGACGACTCGTCATCGGGGTGGGCGTGGAACGCGAGCAGGGTTCTCTGTTTCGTCATGACGCCGCATAGGCTACCGGCATGAAGGGGGTAGGTGGGGGCGATTACTTCGAGCGGGCCCGAGTCGTCTCGGTCGCGCTGCTGGTGCTTGCCGGGGTCCTGGCGATCGCCGGTTCGTTCATGGACTGGACGACCGCAGGCACGGTCCCCAAGGGGATGGGATTCTCCAACATGATCCGTGACCTGCTCAGCGACCCGGTCACGGGCTTCGATGCGGGGGACGGGAAGACAGTCATCGGCGCCGCGGTTTTCGTCCTGGTCGGCGCGCTGCTGCTCGCGGTGACCCGCCAAAGCAGATACGGGCTCGTGGCGCTTCTCGCCTCGGTGGTCATCGGAGCCGTCGCGATCGCCGCATACCGCTCCCTGGGAGACACGACTTCCGACTTCTCCCGAAAACTGGACCTCGTCGGAGAGATCGACCCCGGCAGCGGCCTGATCCTCGTAGCGATCGCCGGACTCCTCGGGGTCCTCGCCGGCTCGCTAGGGATGATCTCAAGCCCCCGAGACCCGGCACCGTAGCGAGCTCGGCCGCGCGCCGCGACGCTGCGGTTGGTTCCCATCGAGGGAGAACGACACAGGTGATTCACCTAAGCCAGTCTTGAAAAACCCCTCCCGGTAGGCTCCATTCATGCTCTGGCATGCATACGTCGATGAAAGCGGGGATCGTGGTTGGAAGGATCGACCACCGAACTTGCCTGCCGGAAAACGGGTCGGTTCCTCCCGCATCTTTTCCGCTACCGCTGTGCTTGTCGGCGGCCATCAGTTTCTACCGGCTGACGGCCACGAAAGTACCGGCTCATGGCCATCAGAAGTACCGGCTCATGGCCACGAGAAGTACGGTCTGAGGGCCACCAGATCTCCCGATTGACCCCGTAGGAGCACCCTCCCGGGCTTGACTCGGTTGTGTCTATGCAACCGAACCCGGGAGGGCGCCTGATGAAGATTAACGA
>JAENWQ010000117.1 GCA_016649855.1 Actinomycetota bacterium
TCGTCGCGCGCGACGGAGGCGGAGCCTCTTCCACGCCGACAAGGAGCACCTGCATCACCGGCTCATGGACCTCGGCCACGGCCACCGGCAGGCGGTGATCGTCATGTACGTCTGGTCGGCCCTGGCCGGGGGCGCAGGGCTAGCGTTCACGTTTGTCGATCGCACCGATGTGATCTTCGTCCTGCCGATCGCGGTGGCGGCCATCGTGCTCTACACGCTCTTCCCGGTGCTGACCAAGTACATCCAGAACCGCCTAGAGCTGTAGAGAACCAAGCCGGCCGGAAGGCTTGTGAAGGATTTCACAAGAGCGCCCCCGATGGGTTACGATCGCAGAGTTCTCAGGTGCGAAATTCAGGTTTTGAGGGTGCAAATCAATTATTTGGGCCCTCCGAACAAGAGAGGACCAGCAGGTGGGAAACCGATCCGGCAATCGATTCTCCAGCGCAGGCGCCGGCCTGTCGCTGGCCTTCGAGTTCGCCGGCGCCGTGTTCCTCTTCTGGTTCCTCGGCCGTCTGGTAGACAACTGGCTCGGGATCGAGCCGTGGGGCCAGATCATAGGGTCGTTGCTCGGCTGGGTGGGCGGCTTCCTGCACGTGTACTACGCAACGAAGACGCCGGATCGTTTCGGGCCCCGGGCGAACGAAAAGGAGCAAGCGTGATCGAGCTTCAGATGGTCTACCGGATGATGAAGAGAGGGGCGCTCGTCGCTCCGATCGTCGTCCTCCCGTTCTTCATCTGGGGCGGCGGAGAGGCGGGGCTGTCCGCCCTCATCGGGATCGTCATGGCGCTCCTGAACCTTCTGATCTCCGGGCGCATCATCGGAGGCATCGCCGAGAACAAGCCCAGCTTGCTGCTTCCGGCCGCCATGGTGGCCTTCATGCTCGGACTGGCGGTACTGACCGCGATCGCGTTCGGCCTCCAGACGTTAGATTTCGTTACCTTCAAGGTCACCGGCCTTGTGCTGATCGGAAGTCACCTGGGGTTGGTCCTCTGGGAAGCGGCCAGGGCCTACCCCGTTAAGAGCCTGTCCCATGCTAACGACGCCCTGGACATGAGGAGCTGATCGATGAACCTAGCGCTCGAACTCGACGTCAACCATCTTTTCTTCTGGGATCCGATCCTCTTCAAGGACACGCCGTTCGAGCTGAACCGGGTGTCTCTGCTGATGATCTTCGGATCGCTGGTGTGCATCACGTTCTTCTTCTTCGCCTCGAGGGGCAAGTCGCTCGTCCCGAAGGGGATGCAGACGATCGGCGAGACCGCGTACCTCTTCGTGCGCGACAAGATCGCGATCGACGTGATCGGCCCGGAAGGCGTGAAGTACGCGAGCTACCTGACCTCGCTGTTCTTCTTCATCTTCTTCATGAACCTGATGGAGATCATCCCCGGCATCAACTTCCCGGTGACCTCCAGGATGGCGATCCCCCTGTTGCTCGCCGTGTTGACCTATCTGATCTTCAACGTCGTCGGCTTCGCCAAGCAGGGCTTCCACTACGTCACCGGCACGCTGTTCCCGCCGGGGGTGCCGAAGCCGATCTATCTGCTCTTGACGCCCATCGAATTCTTCTCGGTGTTCATCATCCGCCCCCTCACCCTGGCGATCCGACTTCTTGCCAACATGATGGCGGGTCACGTGCTGCTCACGATCTTCTTCCTCTTCACGCACGAGTTCCTGGTGACGGATTTCAAACTGATGACTTTGCCGCTCGGTGTGTTGACCGCGGTCGTGGCCACGGTCCTGATCGTGTTCGAGATGCTGGTCATCTCGATCCAGGCTTACATCTTCACGATGCTGACCGCGTTCTACATCGCCGAGTCGATCCACGGACATGGCGACGCCGACCACGACGAGGAGGGAACCCACCCTGAACCAACTCGAGAGTACGAAGGTCTCGAGGAGAGCACCGCAGCAGCGTAGATAGACACACGTAGACGGGACTAGACGAAGGAAAGGACGGAGGTATTCAGATGGACATCACGTATCTTGCTCAGGCCGCCGAAGGCGTCACCGATGAGGGGATGAAGTCTCTCGCTCACGGTTTGGTATTCGGTCTGGCTGCGATCGGCCCGGGCGTAGGGATCGGCATGGTGTTCTCGAGCGCGATCGAGGCCATGGCCCGCCAGCCCGAGACCGCCGGTGAGACCCGGACCACGATGTTCTTGGGCTTCGCCCTCATCGAGGCTCTGGCCCTGATCGGTTTCGTACTCGCATTCATCGTTTGACGAGGTGTCTCCGCGGGGGCGGGCGTAGCCCGGACGGCTGGCGGAGCGATGTCCCTGCGGAGACACTGAGGTAGAGAGGAAGGCTAAGAAATGACGAACCTCTTGATACTGGCCGCAAAGGAGGCCGAACCGACCGGGTTGGATCTCATCCTTCCCGCGGTTGACGAACTGGTCTGGGGCACGATCAGTTTCGCGGTGGTCGTGTTCTTCATGATGAAGTACGCGCTGCCGAAGATCCGGGAGACGATCGCGGCGCGTGAGGATGCGATCCAAGAAGCGAAGGAGGCCGCCGAGAGCGAGCGCTCCGAAGCCAAGAGGCTGTTCGAGGAGTACAAGCAGCAGCTGGGTGAGGCTCGCTCCGAGGCCAACCGGATCATCGAGGAGTCTCGCGGTGCGGCCGAGCAGGTCCGCAAGGACATCCTCGCCAAGTCGGAGAAAGACGCCGAGGCCATCGTGGCGCGCGCTCAGGAGCAGATCCAGGCCGAGCGTCAGCGCACGCTGCAGGAGCTGCAGAGTCAGATCGCCGACATCTCGATCGAGCTTGCCGGAAAGGTCGTCGGCCGTAGCATCGACGCCGAAGCTCAGAGAGAGATGGTCGATGCCTACATCAGCGAGGTTTCCGGCATGGGCACGAACGGAGGTAGCAACAACTGATGGCCGCCGAAGGCGTCATTCACGGATACGCAGAGGCGCTGTTCCGCGTGGTGAACGCCGAGGGAGATCTCGATCTCGTCGAGGACGAGCTCTTCAGGTTCGGCAAGCTGGTCGAGAGCAACAGCGAGCTCAAGCAGGTGCTGTCCGACCAGACCACCCCGAAGGCTCAGCGCGTCAAGGTCCTCGAGGACATCCTCACGGGGAAGGTCAGCGACCACACGTTCGGGTTGCTGGCATTCATCGTGACCCAGGGCCGGGCGCGTCAGCTTCCGCAGATCCTCGGGGAGCTGAGCGCGCTTGCGGCAGAGGCGCGCAACGTGGCCGTGGCCGAGGTCCGGACCGCGGTTCCCCTCGATGACGATCAGCAGAAGCGTTTGGCCGAGGCTCTGTCCGCGGCTACCGGTAAGAAGGTCGACCTCAAGGTTCTCGTCGACCCGTCGGTCATCGGCGGAGTTTCCGCCAAGGTCGGCGACACGGTCATCGACGGCACGATCAGGCGTCGTCTCGAACAGTTGAAAGATCAGGTGAAGAGCTAGTGGCAGACCAGCTCACGATCAGTGCCGCGGAGATCTCCGCAGCACTCAAGAAGCACGTCCAGGACTTCAAGCCCACCGTTGAGCGCGAGGAGGTTGGTGTCGTCGTCGCCGTTGGTGACGGGATCGCCCGCGTGTCCGGGCTCCCGAGGGCGATGGTCAACGAGATGCTGGAGTTCCCCGGTGGGGTCATCGGCCTGGCGATGAACCTCGACGAGCACGAGATCGGCGCGGTCATCCTCGGTGAGGCAGGGCACATCCAGGAGGGCGACCCGGTCAAGCAGACCGGTGACATCCTCTCGGTCCCCGTTGGTGACGGGATGCTCGGTCGCGTCGTGGACGCATTGGGTGAACCGATCGACGGCAAGGGACCGATCAAGGCGGACGCGCAGCGTCCGCTCGAGGTTCAGGCCCCCGGAGTAACTGCACGTCAGCCGGTGAGCGAGCCGATGCAATCGGGCATCAAAGCGATCGACGCCATGACGCCGGTAGGGCGAGGACAGCGCCAGCTCATCATCGGCGACCGCCAGACCGGCAAGACCGCGGTGGCGATCGACACGATCATCAACCAGAAGACCAACTGGGGCACCGACAAGGCCGTGAAGTGCATCTACGTCGCGGTCGGCCAGAAGGCGTCAACGGTCTCCGAGGTCGTTGCGGCTCTCGAAGAAGCCGGGGCCATGGAGTACACGGTCGTCGTGAACGCCCCGGCCTCCGATCCGGCTCCGTTCCAGTACCTCGCTCCCTATGCGGGGTGCGCGATGGGGCAGCACTGGATGGAGAACGGAGAGCACGCGCTCATCGTCTACGACGACCTCTCCAAGCAGGCGATCGCCTACCGGCAGCTTTCGCTGTTGCTGCGCCGTCCGCCGGGGCGCGAGGCCTACCCGGGCGACGTCTTCTACCTCCACTCGCGTCTCCTGGAGCGCGCTGCAAAGCTGTCGGACGAGAACGGCGGCGGCTCGCTGACGGCGCTGCCGATCATCGAGACCAAGGGTGGAGACGTCTCCGCCTACATCCCGACCAACGTGATCTCGATCACCGACGGGCAGATCTTCCTCGAGACCGACCTCTTCTTCGCTGGCGTTCGTCCGGCTATCAACGTCGGTATCTCGGTCTCCCGAGTGGGAGGCAACGCGCAGATCAAAGCGATGAAGGCGGTCTCCGGTCGAGTCAAGCTCGACCTCGCTCAGTACCGTGAGCTCGAGGCCTTCGCCGAGTTCGGTTCCGAGCTCGACAAAGCCTCCCAAGCGCAGTTGGACCGGGGTGCGCGGGTCGTGGAGCTCATGAAGCAGCCTCAGTTCAGGCCGTTCCCGGTTGAGGAGCAGGTCGTTTCGATCTGGGCCACGACCAACGGGTACCTGGACGACATCGAGGTCGAGAAGGTCAGTCAGTTCGAGGCCAGGCTCATCGATGCGATGAAGACCCGCTACAACAACGTCCTCATGACCATCCGTGACTCGGGCAAGCTCGATGACGACACCCTTGCCACGTTGAAGGGCGCGGTTGAGGACTTCAAGGCGAGCTTCGTCGAGCATGTCGGTAGCGTCGAGACCACCGCTGCGACCGAGGGCGTACCGGCGCAGACCGGCGCGCCGATGGCGCAGGGCGGTCAGTCGGACGTCGTTGACCCCGAGAACGAGACCAAGGAGGCGTAGCGAGCCGTGGCCCAGCAGCTTCGTGTGATCAAGCGGAGGATCTCCTCGGTCAAATCGACCCAGAAGATCACCCGCGCCATGGAACTGATCGCCTCCTCGCGCATCATCAAGGCGCAGCAGCGTGTATCGGCCGCGCGCCCGTACGCGGAGGAGATGCGCCGCCTCATGGGCACCGTCGCCAAGAAGGCCGGAAACATCGACCACCCACTGCTCAAGGAGCGGGACGAGATCCGCAGGGTCGGGACGGTCGTCATCACCGCCGACCGCGGTCTCGCGGGTGCCTACAACTCGAACGTCATCCGTCTGGCCGAGCGCGACCTTCAGGCACACGGCAAGGAGTACATGCTGTTCCTCGCCGGAAAGAAGGCCGTCAACTACTTCAAGTTCCGCGACTACGACTGCGAGCATTCGTGGACGGGGATGAGCGACCGGCCGAAGATCGAGGACGCGCGCGAGGTCGCTCGTGCGGCAGCCGAAGCCTTCAGCAAAGGTGAGGTCGATGAGGTTCGACTCGTCTACACGAGGTACGAGTCCGCTATGACCCAGCGGCCGGTGAAGGTTCAGCTCCTGCCCCTGCCGAAGGACGAGTTCACGAGCGAGGAAGAACCGAGCCGGGGTCCGCAACCGAGCTACGTCTTCGAGCCCGAACCCGAAGAGATCCTCGACGCGCTCCTTCCCAGGTATCTGGAAGGCACCGTGCTGCAGGGGATGCTCGAGGCGTCTGCGTCCGAACACGCCGCTCGTCGCCGCGCGATGAAGGCCGCAACGGATAACGCAGAAGAACTGATCGACAACCTCACCAGGGTTTACAACCAGGCCCGCCAGGCCGAGATCACGACCGAGATCATGGAAGTCGTCGGTGGGGCGGAAGCCCTCACCGGGGCAGCGATACAGGAGGCTTAGCGATGGCAATGACCGAGGAAAGAGTCAAAACGAGCGACGGCCGGGTCCTCACCATCACCGGCCCCGTCGTCGAGGTCGAGTTCCCGTCGGACTCGATGCCCGAGATCAACTACCAGTTGCTCATCGACCGAGACATCAAGGGTGAGAAGGACACGATCGCGGCGGAGGTTGCCCAGCACATCGGTTCCTCGGTCGTAAAGGCGATCTGTATGAAGCAGACCGACGGCCTGATCCGCGGCGCCCGGGTGGTCAACACGGGGGCTCCCATCTCCGTGCCGGTGGGTCCTTCGACGCTCGGCCACGTCTACAACGTGCTCGGTGAACCGGTCGACGGGTCGACCGTCGCCGATGACGTCGAACGGTGGCCGATCCACCGTCCGGCCCCCAAGTTCGAGGACCTCGAGCCGAAGACCGAGATGTTCGAGACCGGCATCAAGGTCATCGACCTCCTCGCTCCCTACGTCCAGGGTGGAAAGATCGGCATGTTCGGCGGTGCCGGCGTCGGCAAGACCGTGATCATCCAGGAGATGATCTACCGCGTCGCCGAGCAGCACAGCGGTGTGTCTGTATTCGCCGGGGTCGGCGAGAGGACCCGTGAGGGCACCGACCTTCTGATCGAGATGAGGGAGTCGGGCGTCCTCGAGAAGACCGCTCTCGTCTACGGTCAGATGGACGAGCCCCCCGGCGTCCGTCTGCGAGTGGCGTTGTCGGCGCTGACGATGGCCGAGTACTTCCGGGACGTCGAGCACCAGGACGTGCTGCTCTTCGTCGACAACATCTTCCGTTTCGTTCAGGCCGGGTCCGAGGTTTCGACGCTCCTCGGCCGCATGCCGTCGGCGGTGGGTTATCAGCCCACGTTGTCCGAGGAGATGGGCTTGCTCCAGGAGCGGATTACCTCGACCAAGGGTCGCTCGATCACCTCGCTGCAGGCCATCTACGTGCCGGCCGACGACATCACCGACCCGGCACCGCACACGACGTTCGCTCACCTCGACGCGACCACGGTGCTCAGCCGTGAGATCTCGCAGCTGGGCATCTACCCGGCCGTGGACCCGCTCGACTCGACCTCGCGGATCCTCGACCCGCGTCTCCTCGGTGCCGAGCACTACGAGGTTGCTACGACGGTTCAGAGGATCCTGCAGCGCTACAAGGACCTTCAGGACATCATCGCCATCCTCGGTGTCGACGAGCTGTCCGAGGAAGACAAGGTCATCGTGTCGAGGGCCCGGAAGATCCAGAAGTTCCTGAGTCAGCCGTTCTTCGTCGCCGAGCAGTTCACCGGTATCTCCGGTAAGTACGTCTCCCGTGAGGAGACCATCGCGTCGTTCAAGGGCCTCACCGAGGGCGAGTACGACGATCTCCCCGAGCAGGCCTTCTACATGGTCGGCGGCATCGAAGAGGCCAAGGAGCAGGCGAAGGAGATGTCTAAGTAGTGAACGTTTCGATCGTCAGTCCCGAGAAGAAGGTCTGGGAGGGAGAGGCCGAGATGGTGGTCGCCCGCTCGCCGGAAGGTGAGTTCGCTATCCTGCGCGGCCACATCCCCTTCCTCGCGGCCCTGGTCCCCGGACTGGTCAAGATCAAGTCCGGTAGCTCCGAGGATCGGTTCCTCGTAACCGGCGGCGTGCTCGAAGCTTCCGGCACGCGGGACGACTACCATGTGATCGTTCTCGCAGACGATGCAGAGGACGCAGGGGATCTCTCGAGGGAGGAAGCCCTTCGGCAGATGGCAGAGAGAAAGCGCGAGTCCGACGCGGAGGACCGGGGGGAAGCCGAGCTGCGAGTAGCGATGGCGTCCCCCGAACTTCGACGGGGTTGAGGCGGTAGCGGGATGGCCGAATACCCGGACGGACTCAGGAACCGGGTGTTCTGTGATGCCTGCGGCCGTTCGGAGGCTCGCCGGAACGGCCTCGCTCCCATAGGCTGGCAAGAGATGCCGGGCAGGGAGGGCCGGACCATGGTCATGTGCTCCGAGTGCGTGCGCCACAACCTCTGGCTGATCGAGGCGCGACTGGATATCGACCCGGAGGATCCGTACTAACGTTTTGCTTGCTCAGGAATTGGAAAAGCTCTTACGGACCCGCACAGCGCGGAGATCCGACCTAACGGGAGGGATCGATGACCGACAACGACA
>JAENWQ010000264.1 GCA_016649855.1 Actinomycetota bacterium
CTCGTACGTACCCTCGGTCACCTCTGGTTCGATCGTTTCCACCGAGAGCTGGGAGGCGGACGATCCCGAGCGCAGTGCAGCGGCCAGGGCGCGGGCGCTCTTTTCGATCCGCACCTCTCGCCCCTGCTGGGCCTCGAGGAACTTGACCCAGCCGGACGAATAGTCGACCGACGCATCGCGGGGCTCGCGGGCGAAGTCCGAGGCTATCCCGGCGACGAACGCGCGGACCCCACTCATCGGGTAGCGGATAGCAACCGCCCGAGAGAAGTCGAACTCGTCACCGAAAACCCGCATCTGGGCCTTCTTCATGAACGAGGTCTCGCTGCTGGCGGACAGAGCCGCTTGGACCGCGGTCTTTACATCGAGCCGGGCGCCGAGGTCGGCGCGGGTTCCCTCCCAGGTCTTGTCTTCCCAGGTGATCGTGACGAGTTCATCCATCTGATCGGACATCGCCCCCCGAACGGCCGAGATGGCCTGTCTCCTGGTCATGCCCGAAACGTCAACGCCTGCGATCTCGGCACCCGGGAGGATGCGGCCCTCGTAGTCGTTGGAGTAATCGTAGGTGGCGTAGGAGACCCCGCCGATCCCCAGCACGGCGAGGCCGCCGATTACGGCGAGGATGATCGCTGCTCTCTTCCCGGGGCGCGGGAAGCGCCTTTTGGTGGCGGCGTCCTCCGAGATGGGAGTGGTCCCCATGGTGCTCCTCACTGAAACGATCAGATGTCGCTCAAACGGACATATTACCTAGTGGGGCCCATTACACAAGACCTCATCACCCGTAGAGACGCCGGGATCCCCCTGAAAGTTGCGGCCGCCTTGCCGATTAGGCCCGAGTGGTGAACCATCGGGGGATGGAGATCTATGACTCGCTCACCGACCTGATAGGCAACACCCCGCTCCTGCGCATCCGGAAGATGGCCCCGGACATCACTTGCACCCTCACGGTGAAGATGGAGATGCTGAATCCCGGGGGGAGCGTGAAGGATCGCATCGGGATCCGGATGATCGAAGCCGCCGAGCAAGCCGGGGACCTGAAGCCCGGAGGGACCATCGTCGAACCGACCTCGGGGAACACCGGCGTGGGACTGGCGATCGCCGCGGCCCTCAAGGGCTATCAGTGCGTCTTCACGATGCCCGACAAGATGTCTCAGGAGAAGATCTCGCTGCTGAGGGCGTACGGAGCCGATGTCGTGATCTGCCCGACCGCAGTGCCTCCCGAGCACCCCGAGTCCTACTACCGGGTCGCCGACCGGATCGCCGCGGAGACCCCCGGGGCGTTCCAGCCGAACCAGTACTTCAACCAGGAGAACCCGAAGACCCACTACGAAACGACCGGCCCCGAGATCTGGCAGCAGACGGACGGGAAGATCACGCACTTCGTCGCCGGCGTCGGCACCGGGGGAACCATCACCGGAGCGGCCCGGTACCTGAAGGAGCAGAACCCCGACATTGTCGTGGTGGGGGCCGATCCCGAAGGCTCGCTCTACACCGGCAAAGATGCTCGCCCCTATCTGACCGAGGGGATCGGCGAGGACTTCTGGCCGGAGACGTTCGACCCGTCGGTGGTCGATCGTTGGTTCACGGTCACAGACAAGGACGCGTTCCTGACCGCACGGCGGATGACGCGCATCGAAGGGGTGCTGGTCGGCGGCTCGTGCGGGACCGCGATGTGGGCGGCGTTGGAACTTGCGAAGGAACTGGGGCCCGACGACCTCATCGTCGTGATCCTGCCGGATTCGGGCAAGAGCTACCTCTCCAAGATCTACAACGAGGCATGGATGGCGGAATACGGCTTCATCGATCGTCCGGTGTCTAAGGCGAAGATCGCCCAGGTCCTCGGCGAGAAGCGCAGGGTCGAGGCCGGCATCCCCGACATCGTCGCGGTACCGAAGACCGAGAAGGTCGGACGCGCGATCGACATGCTGCAGGAGTTCGGCATCTCACAGTTGCTGGTGGGCGAGAGCTCGACCGTCGACGACCTTTCACAGATCGCCGGACAGGTGAACGAGCGGGATCTGCTCGATCAGGTCTTCAGGGACCCCTCCGCGATCGATGCGGATGTCGCCACGGTCATGGGCGACCCGCTGCCCGTGGTTCAGTCCGTGGCCGGTATCGACGAGATGTTCGCGGCCCTCTCGCAGGGAGCCGAGGCCCTCGTGGTCGCCGACGGGAGCCGGCCGACCGGGGTCCTCACGAGAGCCGATCTCCTCGAGTTCCTGGCCCATCAGCAGCGGAGCTAGAGGTACACCTGCTTCCACGCCGTCCACCAGTCGTCGGCCTTGGAGGTGACCGTGCGAGCGTCGACGAATTCGATGCCGGCGCGGTTGCGGTACGGCTCCGCGTGGTCGGGATCGTGGAGCTCCACGGTCACCTC
>JAENWQ010000158.1 GCA_016649855.1 Actinomycetota bacterium
CTGAGACAGACCGGCGCACATCCGTCCCTTCCGGTATGGGGTACCGGCGAGTGGGAGTGGCAGGGCGAGGTCTCGTTCGCCGATCAGCCCAAGATCGTCGATCCCAAACAGGGATGGCTGGTCAACTGGAACAACAAGCCGGCGCGTTCGTGGGACAACATGGACGGGATCAAGTGGGGCTCGATCCACCGGGTCGAGCTGCTCGCCAGCGAGATGAAGCGACGGATCGAGGACGAGGGCAAGCTCGAGCTCTCCGACCTTGTCGACGTGATCCGCACCGCGGCGACCCAGGACGTTAGGGGCCTCTATCTCGGTCCGCGCATGCTGAAGTTCCTCAAGAAGGCGACCCTTAAGGGCAATGGGGCTGCGGCTCGGAGCGAGATCAAGACGTGGATCGCGCAGGGCGCCAACCGCTTCAACCGCGACGGGGATGAGTTCATGGACGACTCCGTTGCCGTTGCGGTCTTCGACCAGTGGTATCGCAACACGGTCCACCGGGTCTTCGACGACGAGCTCGGCGAGGACGGCTACGACAAGGTGGCGGCCGAGGTCTTCGGCAGCAGCATGTGGTTCGACTTCTCGAGCTACCTAGACACCCTGTTCAACAAGCGGACGCGCGGCGGGCTGGCGCGCAACTACTGCGACGACCGGGATACCAAGAAGAAGCACGAGTCGTGCCGCGGCCAGGTCGTCCGGGCGTGGCGTCAGACCCTCCATCAGCTGAAGAAGGACCAGGGCGCGGACGCCTCCGCGTGGACGGCCCCCGCCGAGTGGATCCATTTCGATGCCCAGGGCGCCGGCTCGGTCGCCGACATCCCGTGGCAGAACCGGGGCACGCACAACCAGGTGATCGAGGTTCTCTCGGACGGCGGGTGACCGGCAGGGCAGTCATGACACGACGAGCGCTCCAGATCCTGGTGGCGCTGGTGGGAAGCGTTGCGCTCGTCGCGGGGGTGTCCTCGGTCCTGTTCGGCGTCTACATCGTGCCGGGCCACGGCGAGGTGGTTCCCAGCGTCGACAGCGAGTTGCGCTTCTACGCGGTGTGGTACGCCGCCGCCGGGATCGTTCTCTTACGCGCTGTGCCGGGAGTGGAAGAGGCCAGGACGACGATCCGCGTAGTGGCCGCGGCCTTCTTCATCGCCGGATGCGCGCGGTTGATCTCCATCGCCGTCGCCGGGAAGCCTCACGGCTCCCTGCTGGTGCTCATGGCGCTTGAGCTCGTCCTCCCGGTCGTTATGGTCCCGTGGCAAGCGGCGGTTCAGCGATCGGCGTGACGATGATGCGGCCGCTTCCAGGGGTTCGCCGTCGCCAAGCGGTAGCATCGGAGGCGCACCTTGTACGCAATGGCGCGAGCTGAGGCGCGATCAAAGGGGACGGAGTTCTATGGAGATCGATCCGAGGAAGCTCCCGGACATGCCCGAGCTGATGATCGCGGGGCCGGGTGAGCTCCACGAGGAAGATCTCGAGATCATGGGGCGGCAGGTCATCGCCCACTACGGGGACTTCTGGATCAAGTTCCACGAGCAGACGATCGACCAACTCGCACGCATCCTGGGGTGCAAGGATCTGCCTTACCTGATCCCGGGTTCCGGGACCGCGTGCCTCGATGCCGCGGTCGGCAACCTCTTCGAGGCGGGTCAGCGGGTGGTCGTCGCGCAGACGGGTTTCTTCGGAACGAGGCTTAACCAGATAGCCCACGCCCATAGGCTCGAAGTGATCGAGGTCGACGTCGAGCCCGGCGCACCGATCGACCCGACCAGGATCTTCGAAGCCGCGCAGAAGGCGGACGGCGTGCTCACGGTCCACGTCGAGACCGCCACCGGGGTGAGACATCCGATCGAGGAGATCGCCGGAGCCGCCAGTGACGCCGGGGCCGTCTACGTCGTCGACGGGATCGCTTCGGTCGGGGGCGAGCACCTCCGTCTCGATGAGTCGGGGATCGATGCCGTCGTTACAGGAACGCAGAAGGGCCTCGAGGCGCCGCCCGGGTACGGGATCCTCGCCCTCGGCCCCGGAGGGCGTGCCCGCCTCGACGCGCGCGAGTCTCGGCCCGCGGCGTTCTACCTCGACCTCAAGGTCTGGGATCAGTACCGCGACGACTGGGGGGACTGGCACCCGCATCCGGTGACGATGCCCTCGAACCTGACGCTCGCGCTGGGATCATCACTCGGCCGGATCCTCGAAGCCGGCCTCGAGACATGGATCGACCGCCGCCACCAGTTGGCCACGCGCTGCCGGGAAGGCCTCGCGGCGCTGGGCCTGGAGCCGATCCCTCAGGCCGGGTACGAGTCGAACCTCGTCGTCGCGCTGTGGGCCGACGATCCGGCAGGCATTCAGAAGCACCTCCTCGAGCAGGGGATCATGATCTCCGGCGGCCTCGACCCCACGATGGGCAAGGCGATCCGCGTCGGGCTGATGGGCCGCACGGCGACCGATGCCATGGTCGACCGCGTGATCGCAGGAGTGAAGGAAGCCCTGTCGGCCTAGTGTCCTGAGTCAGAGATTCGCTGACAATAATGAGTCTCCGCCTCTCATTTCTGCACGGGCCCGCGTACAAGAAGATGGCCGAGGGAGAAGAAGACGGTGGTGTCGGCCGGCCCATGGCCCACAGCTAATCTGCCGGGATTCTACCGTCACGCGAATAACAGCTCGAGGTCCTCGCGACGCAGGTGTTTGATGAGGCTGTTGTCGGTGGTGATGATCGCGTCCGCAAGAGTGCGTTTCGCGTCTTGCAGCTGGAGGACCTTTTCCTCGACGGTATCGCGGGCGATGATCCGGTACGCGAAAACCGAACGTGTTTGTCCGATCCTGTGAGTTCGGTCGATCGCTTGCGCCTCTACCGCCGGGTTCCACCACGGGTCGAGCAGAAAGACGTACTCGGCCGCGGTGAGGTTCAATCCAAGACCACCGGCCTTCAAGCTGATGAGGAACACCGGGCAATCGGGGTCCGATTGGAAACGCTCGACCTTGGCTTGACGATCCCTCGTTCGCCCGTCCAGGTATTCATAGATCACCCCCTCGCGATCGAGCCTGTCACGAACAACTGCAAGCAGTTTGGTGAACTGAGAAAACACGAGCGCCTTATGTCCCTCCTCGGCGACCTCGACGAGTTGCGGGATCAAGACGTCGAGCTTCGCGCTCGATTCCGATACCTTCGACGGATCGATGAGCCCTGGATGGCAAGCGGCCTGCCGCAACCGAAGGAGAGCTTCTAAGACCAGCATCTTCGATTTCTGCATGCCATCGCGATCCACCTTGTTCAACAGATCGCGGCGGAAGTGGTCTTTCAGCTGATCGTAATACCTGCGCTGCGTCCTCCCCAGCTCGCAATGCAGTATCTGCTCGGTCTTGGGCGGGAGATCCGCGGCGACCTGATCCTTGGTTCGTCGCAAGATATAGGGACGAAGAGCTTGGGCCAATACCTCTCTCGTCTGATCATCGGGCCCATGCTTTCCGTTCAGACCAAGATCAAATACGGATGCACTTCCTAGGATCCCCGGGTTCAGAAACTCGAACAGGCTCCAGAGCTCTCCCAGGTGGTTCTCGATCGGCGTCCCACTTAGAGCCAGCCGGTGATCGGCCCGGAGCAACCTGGCCGCCTTGGCCGTTACCGTGTTCGGGTTCTTGATGGCCTGAGCCTCATCCAAGATGCAGTAGTCAAACTCAACTCCATCGAATCCCAACACGTCGCGTCGCAGCGTCCCGTACGTCGTCAGGACCACGTCGTATCTGTCGAAGTGCTCTCCCGGCGTCAGGCGTGTTCCGGTGTGGTTGAGAATCTTGAGCTTCGGCGCGAAGCGTTGGGCTTCCTGGCACCAGTTGAACACCAATGACTTGGGGACGACCACGAGAGAGGGATGCTTTTTGTTCTTCCCGCGGTTGCGCGCCCTAAGCTGCCTGCGCCATTCGAGCAGCGCCAGCACCTGGACTGTCTTCCCCAAGCCCATATCGTCGGCAAGGCATCCACCGAAGCCGAACTGCTGAAGAAACTTCATCCAGCCCAAGCCTTCGCGTTGATAACCGCGCAGCTCCCCCACGAAACCGGCGGGCTCTTTGGCTTCCTCGACCCCCTTAAACGCGCGGATCTGATCCCGGGCGCGTACGAAGGCTTTGTCAAAGGCAACATCGGGTTGTGATGCGAGCAAGGCGTCAAGGAGACCGGCCTGGGTCCGCTTGAAGCGCAGACCATCGCCGTCAACCTCCCCGACTCCGGCGAGAAGACGGTACCTTTCCAGCCATTCCTCAGGCAACAGACCCATGGTTCCGTCACCCAGCGGAACGAAGTTCTCGCCGCGTCGTAGTGCAGTCATGAGCTCCGGCAGCGAGGCCATCTCGGTGCCGAACTCAACATCGCCGGTCAGCTCGAACCAGTCGATGCCAGATCGCACCTTCATCCGCGATCCGACTGCGGGTTTGTACAACTTGCCTTCTGCCTCGACGTGCCACCCGGCGTTGATGAGAGCATGCACGACCTTCGGGAGGTGCCGGGGGGCCAACTCATATCCACCCGATCGGTTCAGACGCAACCCCATCGACATGATGGTTTCTGATGCCTCCGATTCTGCCTGACGGTCGCGTAACAGGAACCGTCTCTGTGACGCCTGGAAAATCCCGCGCGTCGCCTCTTCTGCGGCTATCACTTCTCCTCCGTAGTCGAAGGAGAGCGCTCCTCTTAAGCGGTCGTTTCCGCCGCGGCCCGTCCCCAGGCTCGGATGGAGCTGAAGCCGCGGGCGGGGTACGAGCGCCACTTCTTCGTACTGAAGCGCGGGCGGAAGGTCCAGCTTGGGAAGGTTCGGGAGGCCGAGGAGCTGCGTCAGGAACTCGTCTGATTGAGCAACCGGGACCACGAGAGGCCCGTGGTTGCGGATCGAAGAGATCCAACCGAAGGCCCCGAAATCCTCGAGCCTTTCCACCACGCCGTCATCCCCGAAGACGAAGCCGCCCGCCAGAAGCATCTGCGGCTTGTCTAGCGACATGGCCTCATCGCCGCGCTGGAGCCTGGCCCCGATGACGAAGCTCTTGCCCTCAGTATCGTGCTCCGCCTCGAGCCACAGCTCCCAGGAGGGTCCGTCTTTCCAGCTCAAAGCCGTCAGTTGGTCGCTCGACGAGCGAGCTCTCGTGTAGGCACGACCCGTCCTGGAGATGACGGGGACCAGAACATCGGTCATCGATGCGGGCACGGTGATGCGCGACCCCGAGGCAAAGCTGCTAGCTCCGTACCCCGTGTAGTGCCCGTATCCCGACCACGGCTTCTGCGACCCCAGCAACATAGAGAAGATCTGTCGATCCCTCGACTCGTTGAGCTGCGGGATCGTTTGCGCGTCGATGCGCTGAGGTTTGGGCTTGGCCCAGGAGCCGTCAAGCTTCAGATCGCGGTGCTCCACCTGGAGGATGAGCTGGCCTTGGGCCCGCGTTTCACTCGGGTTGAACAAGTAGAGGATCTCGCGGCCGCCGGACCATCGGGTGGCTTCGTCGTCGTGGGCGCGGGCCATGGTGTCGACCCGCGTGGACCAGGAAGGAGGCGGGTTCGACCGCGTGGGTGCGTGTGGCACGGCCTCATCTGCGCTCGGCCACTCTTCTTCGGCGTCGTCTTCCCACCAGTCATCAAGGTCGGCCGTCACGGGGTCGTCTAACCAGAGGGTCTCGCCCGCGTAATCGGTAAGGTAGCCCCTGTCCTCGGCGCCGAGCAAGGTCGCCCAGATGTGCTTGCATACGCTTGAACCCTCGAAATATGGGCACGTGCACGAGACCCCAAGCTCGCTCTCGGAAAGAGTCAGACCGACCGCATATTCACGCGTTCCGGATACGAGCGCTCGCACTTCGAAGGCGTCACCGTTGACGAACTCCACGACACCAGCCCGGTAGTACTTACGTCCGCGCTCACGTATCGCGGCGGAGACCTGGGGGCCTAGAGCATCGGTGAGCCGCATGACATCCCATCCTACTGAAACCGCTCCCCCTCCGAGCCCTTGCTCCATGGCGACCGCGGCACATGGAAGCCGACCTCAATGACCAACTGCCGCGAAATCGCAGGTGAGTCCGGTACCAACGTTGTTCGGCTCCCCCACGGGGGCACGAACCTGCGCATCATCCAATCCTCACATCGAGAGAAGCCACGCTTCCGGCGTCTCTCCCTCATGGTGCCGTTGTTAGCCCTGTCGGGACAATGAGGTGCATATCAAGGCCCTCAGCGAGTCGGGCAAGTTCGAATAGTGACCTGTTAGGAGCACTGGCTGGGTCGCGAAGAGCCAGAAAAAGACCGCGGTCCTGGGCTTCGACGGCCGGGAGGTGGCGTGGAAAGAGAATCGACGCCGCTAGGGAACGCTTCCCTAAGTCCGAGACCCATTA
>JAENWQ010000258.1 GCA_016649855.1 Actinomycetota bacterium
GCTCCACTTCGACGGGGTCAAAGAATTCTTCACCGGCCGGCTGAGCGGCGAGGATCTAGATGTGCTGGCAGAGACGCTCGGTAAGGTCGTCGACCCCGGGGGCGATGGAGAGGCCTGCTAGGCCCCCGGCCAGTCCCTCTTCTTCTCCGGGGTCTCCGGCCAAGGCGTCGAGCCAGAGTCCTTCTCGCCCCCCAAGACGTCACCAAGGTCCTTCTTGCCGGAGATGTCGCCGGCGGCGGACAGCAGATCCTCGAGCTTCGCCCGCTCCTTACCCTCGATCCGGATGCGGAGGGCGGCGAGAACATCGGCCTGCTGGTTGGTGATCCCCTGCGTCCGATCGATCTCGGCGAGAGCCTGCGCGGCGCGCTTGATCAACGCAAGGTCGTCGCGGACCTTCTTGTTCAGCCTCTGGATCTCCTCCTGGATCTCGTCGTCGCTCACGGCCACTTCTTACACTCTTTGCGAGGAGCGTGATCAGAAGCGTTATCGTGCCGTCGTTCACGAAAAGTTTATGAACTCCATGAAAGGGACCGGATGCGGCTCAGGGTCGTCTCAAGCGATGGTTCGTTCTTTGACCTCTTCGAACAGATGGCCGGGAAGGTGAAGCAAGGGGCCGACGAACTGCTGGACCTTCTGACCAACTACGACGACCTCGACCGCAAGGCCGGCCGGGTCGTCGACACCGAGCATGAAGGCGACGAGATCACCCACGAGATCATCAGGCGCATCAACACCACGTTCGTTACCCCGTTCGACCGCGAGGACATCCACACTCTCGCCTCCAACCTCGACGACGTCCTCGACCATATCGAAGCGGCGGCCGAGTACCTGCAGCTCTACCGTATCGATGCCCCGCTGCCTCAGATGACCTCCCAGGCGAACACCCTCGCCCTCGCGGCGGCAAAGACCTATGAAGCCATGCCAAGGCTCAGGAAGATGAAGAACCTCGAGGACTACTGGGTGGAGATCAACCGGCTGGAGAACGAGGGTGACCGCTCCTACCGCCGGACGATCGCCGAGTTGTTCTCGGGCGACTACAAAGCCATGGACGTGCTGAAGTTCAAGGGGATCATCGAGGAGATCGAGGCAGGTCTGGATCGGCTCGAAGACGTTGCCAATACGATCGAAACGATCTCGCTCAAGCACAGCTGATGCCATTCTCGTACGAAGCAGGAATCATCGTCCTCGTAGCACTGTCGTTCGATTTCGTGAACGGCTTCCACGATGCCGCCAACTCGATCGCAACCGTCGTTTCCACCCGCGTGCTTCACCCGCGCCTCGCGGTCGCGTGGGCGGCCTTCTGGAACTTCGTCGCGTTCGCCGTATTCGGCACGGCGGTGGCGAAGGTGGTCGGCTCCGGGATCATCGATATCTCGCTCGTCGAAACCCAGGCAGACGGGTACAACGTGATCCTCGCCGCACTGATCGGAGCGATCACGTTCGACCTGATCACCTGGTACTTCGGGCTCCCAACTTCCTCGTCCCACGCGCTCGCCGGCGGGCTGGTGGGGGCCGCTCTGGTCTACGGGGGCTCTGACATGTTGGTGGCCTCAGGGATCACCAAGATCGCCGTTTTCATCGTTATCTCGCCGATACTCGGCTTCTGTCTCGGGGTCGTGACGATGAACATCGCGACGTTCTTCGGAAAGCTGTACACGCGGGGAAAGCCCGGACGTCTGTCGAAGGCCAACGGAGCATTCCGCAGGCTGCAGCTCGTATCCGCCGCCGCTTACTCGCTGGGACACGGTGCGAACGACGCCCAGAAGACCATGGGCATCATCGCGGCGGTGCTCCTGATCGACTCCGGCCAAGCCGCCGGCGGAGAGCTGAACATCACCCTTCCGATAGTCCTCTCCGCCCACACCGCTATCGCCCTCGGGACGCTGAGTGGCGGATGGCGCATCGTCCACACACTTGGATCCAAGTTGACCAAGCTTCATCCGATCGGCGGATTCGCCGCCGAATCGTCGGCTGCCATCACCCTCTTCGCCACGGCTCACGCCGGCATCCCGGTTTCCACGACCCACACGATCACGGGCTCGATCATCGGGGTCGGAACCACCAGGCGATTCTCGGCCGTCCGGTGGGGGCTCACCGGGCGGGTCCTGTACGCCTGGATCCTGACCATCCCCGGATCCGCCGCTATCGCCGCCCTTGCCTACGAGGTCCTCAGGGTGGTCCCAGCCGAGTTCGCGGCCACCATCGGCATCGTCGCCGCAGCTTCGATGGGCCTCCTGTTCCTCGCCCGGCGCCGTAAGGCGACGCACGCCACCGCCGTATTCGCTCCTCCCTAGCTAAAGCGGGCCATCCGGCGAACCGATGGTCATAAAGAACTAGTCATCGACCTTTCTGGGAGCGGCTGGTATGGAACTGCGGCACGACGAGCACGCGACCGTTCTCGGATCGCTGGTGGCGGCCGTCAACGACCACGACACCTACACGGGCGGTCACTCCTACCGCACCTCGGACTACGCATCCGGGATCGCGCGGAGCCTCGGCTACGCTTCTTCGGCAGTCGAAGTCATCAGGCAGGCCGCCCTCGTCCACGACGTCGGGAAGATCGGTATCCCCGATCGGATCCTTAGCAAGGAATACGAGTTGACCGACGACGAGCGCGATCTGCTCAA
>JAENWQ010000220.1 GCA_016649855.1 Actinomycetota bacterium
CATCGCGGTGGCCTTCGAGGGGTCATCGAGCACCCCGGCGATGGCCGTGGCCAGGGCGTCCGGATCGCCGGCCGGGACGACCAGCGCAGCATCGGAGGCGACCGCGCGGAAGCCTGGAAGATCCGAGCAGATCACCGGGGTTCCGGCCGACATCGCCTCGATCAATACGATCCCGAACGACTCGCCTCCGAGACCCGGCGCGCAGTAGACGTCCGCCCCTTTGTAGGCGCGCGGCAGATCGTCCTCCGATAGGCGGCCCAACCATCGTGGCTCCACCCCGCGTCGTTCGGCCAGTGCCCGGCACCGCTTCTCCTCCGGGCCGGTGCCCGCAACGATCAGCGTGACGTCGTCGCGAGCGAGACGCGCTAGCGCCTCGATCAAGACCTCGAGGCCCTTGCGTTTCTCGATCCGGCCGAGGAAAAGGACGTTGCCCCGCGCCCCGAAGTCGATCGGGTCGGCGTCGCGGAAGCGGGCCACATCGACGCCGTTGGGAGTCATCTCGTACTCGCCCGGGAAGTACCGCGCGATCAGCTCGCGGGCTGCGGAGGAGACCGCTGTTCGTACCGCGAGCTTCTTCATCGTGTTGATCAGCGCCGGCTTACCAGCCTGATAGCCGAAACTGGCGTCGGCCGACGCGTGGAAGGTTCCCACCGCCGGCACGTCTGAGTTCCATAGCGCGAGCAGGCTGAGGCTGGGGATCAGGGGCTCGTGAAGGTGCAGGACGTCGGGCTCGAAGTCTCTGAGCGCTCGACGCAAGGCCACGGCCGCCATGGGACCGAACGCCAGCGGTGCAACGGAACCGTTGGCCGGGACCCCGACCGAGCGACCGACGAACGTGACCCCCTCCTCGGAACTCACTTCCGGCCCGTTCTTCGAGCGCGGAGCGAACACCTCGACCTCGTGACTCCGTCTCTTCAGTACCTGAGCGAGAGCACGTATGTGACTCTGCACGCCGCCGACCTTGTCCCATGCGTAGGGAGACACGAGTGCGACCTTCACGCGCCGGCCTTCTCTTTGCGGTCGCTCGGCCAGAAGGGCTGAAAGACGTGCCACTCCTCCGGATGCTTGGCTACGCACCTCTCGAGCTCCCGGGCAACCCGCTGGGTGATCTCCTGGATCGCCTCGGGTCCCGAACCCGAGCCGATCTCGATCGGCCCCGAGATCTCGGCGATCCAGCCCCGTTTGCCGTCTTCGTGAACGGTCCCGTACACGCCCGCGATGAACACCGGGGCTCCGGTCTTGAGCGCGACCGATGCAGGACCCGCGGGGAACGGAACCTGCTCGCCGAAGAACTCGACCACCGGCCCCCTCCCTTTCAGGTCCCTGTCGCCGAGGATCGCCACCACCGCTCCGTTCTCGACCGCCTCGGCGAGCTTCACGGTCGCACCTCGTTCGGCTGGGTGGATCACCATCCCGAGCTTCGCCCGGTGGGACACGAAGAAGTCGAACATGCGGCGGGGCTTGAGCACCTCGGCAACGGCCACCACCGGATAACCGTTCGCCCCGACCCACGCGCCTCCCGCATCCCAGTTCCCGAGATGACCGACGACCACGATGGCTCCCTTGCCCCCCGATACGTGATCGAACAGGCGATCCTGGGTCGTGCTGCGGAACCGATCGAGGAAGAAGTCCCGATCCTCACGCACGAGCGCGAACGTCTCGAGCCAGTAGCGCGCGTACGACTGGTACGCCTTGACCAACAGGGCATCCAGTTCGCGCGAGCCCAGGGGCTTCCCCGACGTCCTCGAAAGGTTGGCCAGGACCTGGTCCCTCTGTTTGGAGAAGCGCGCCGCCAACCGGCCGATCCAAAGCGCCAGCCCGTAGGAGATCCGCTCGGGCAGCGCGCGCGCCAGGGCGGAGCCGCCGACGAACGCGTAGTAGACGAGCTGGATCAGCCTGCCTTCACCCGACGGGCGCTTGTACCTAGGTGGCACGCGCCTGCTTCCTCACGTACAGGATGCGCTGAAAGAAAGTGACGATCGCCGCGGCCGCGAGGAGCACCATTGCGACCG
This sequence comes from Actinomycetota bacterium, assembly GCA_016649855.1. Classification (GTDB taxonomy): domain Bacteria; phylum Actinomycetota; class CADDZG01; order CADDZG01; family WHSQ01; genus WHTI01. The sequence goes on from JAENWQ010000220.1 coordinate 2,013, forward strand.
GAACGAAGTCGAAGATCAAGGCCAGGTTGATCAGGATCAGGCGCTCGGCTCGTTCGGCGATGCCGACGTTGCAGTCAAACCCCAGGCTCTCGGCCCGTGCCTTGACGTACGACACCATGAACGAGGCAACGAGGGCGACCATGGCAGTCACCGCCACCCACGGTTCGTCGTGGCTCGGGAGATCCGGGGTCACCGCGTAGAGCCACACGATCGGGAGGAATACCAGCGCGTCGGTAAGGCGGTCCGTCGTCGAGTCGAGCACCGCTCCGAACTTGCTGGTCACACCCTTGGCCTTGGCGACGGCCCCGTCGAAGAGATCCGCCGCGCCGGCCGCGGTCGAGATGATCCCTGCGATCAAGAGGCGGCCCTCGACGATGTAGTAGGCGGCGATCCCGGCCAGGACTACCGAGCCCAAGGTGATCGCATCGGGACTGATCCCTGAGGAAGCCACGGCGCGCCCGATCGGCCGCATGAAGCGGTCCCAACCGACCCTAACCCTGGCGTTCAGCACGACTATCACCATCCCACATAGGCGGCTACCATTGCCTCCCTACATACGGTGTATCTGAGGGGCTGCCAATGAAGAGCTACGCCACCGAAAACATCCGCAACGTCGTCCTGGTGGGTCACGGAGGGTCCGGTAAGACGTCCCTAGCCGAGGCCCTCCTGTATCTCTCCGGGGCAACCACCCGCCTGGGAACCGTCGAAGACGGCAACACGGTCACCGACTTCGACGAGGAAGAGCACCGGCGGCAGATCTCCTGTTCCACCACGCTCGCACCCCTCGAATGGGGCGACTGCAAGATCAACATCCTCGACGCGCCCGGTTACGCCGACTTCATCGGTGAGCTGCGCGCTGCTATGCGGGTCGCCGACCTCGCCATATTCGTAGTCTCCGCGGTCGAAGGGGTCGAGGTCCAGACGCAGGTGGCGTGGAACTACGCCGAGGAGCTCGGGCTCCCTCGCATGGTGTTCGTCAACAAGCTCGAACGCGAGAATGCGTCGTTTCGAAGGACGCTCGAACAATTGCGGGACACGTTCGGCAAGGGCTGTGCTCCGCTGAGCCTCCCCCTGGGTCGCGAGCACGACTTCCACGGCGTTATCTCGGTACAGAATATCGCGGCGTTCGCCTACGACCAGAACGGCAAGTCAAAGGAAGAGCCGGTACCCAAGGATCGCCAGGCCCGCGTCGACGAGGTCCGCACCGATCTCCTCGATTCGGTCGCCGAGACCGACGACGCGCTCCTCGAGCGCTACCTCGAAGGCGGCGAGATCACCCACGACGAGATCGTCAAGGCCTTGCACGAAGGCATCGACGACGCCACGATCTTCCCGGTCTTCTGCGGTGCCGCGACCGGGTTGATCGGCGTCGATCGCCTCGCCGACATGATCGTTGCCGCCGGCCCCTCCCCTCTCGACCGCCCTCCGATCGAGACCGAGGATGGCAAGACGCGCGAAGCGAAGTCCGACGGACCGATGTCGGCGCTCGTTTTCAAGACGACCACCGACCCTTACGTCGGACGGATCAGCTTCTTCCGCGTCTATTCCGGCAAGGTCACGGGTGAGGGCCATGTGCACAACTCGACCCAGAAGGTCGACGAGCGCGTTGGCAGCGTCTTCACCATGCGCGGCAAGACGCAAGAGAACGTCACCGAACTGGTCGCCGGCGACATCGGTGCGATCGCCAAACTCAACCACACGCTCACCGGGGACACCCTGTCGGACAAGAACGATCCGGTCCTGCTTCCCGGCATCGAGCCGCCCGAGTCACTCCTC